>NZ_CAWURG010000022.1:0-159021 GCF_963924895.1 uncultured Sphaerotilus sp. | reverse complement strand
CATCCCCGTGCGGGACATGCTGATGGTGCGCAACAAGATGAAGGCCAAGGAAGCGGCCGGCGGCAAGAAGACGCTGCTGCTGGGCCCGAACTGCCCGGGGCTGATCACGCCGGAAGAGATCAAGATCGGCATCATGCCGGGCCACATCCACCGCAAGGGCCGCATCGGCGTGGTGTCCCGTTCGGGCACGCTGACGTACGAAGCGGTGGCACAGCTGACGGAAATCGGTCTGGGCCAGTCGAGCGCGGTCGGCATCGGTGGCGACCCGATCAACGGGCTGAAGCACATCGACATCATGCGGGCGTTCAACGACGATCCGGACACGGACGCCGTGATCATGATCGGCGAGATCGGTGGTCCGGACGAGGCCGAAGCGGCGATGTGGTGCAAGGCGAACATGACCAAGCCGATCGTGGGCTTCATCGCCGGCGTGACGGCTCCCGCTGGCAAGCGCATGGGCCACGCCGGTGCGCTGATCTCGGGTGGTGCGGACACGGCCGACGCCAAGCTCGCCATCATGGAAGAGTGTGGCTTCACCGTCACGCGCAACCCCTCCGAGATGGCCAAGCTGCTCAAGGCGCTGCTGAAGTGATCTGATCTGATCCCGTCACCGTCTCGCCCATCGGCGTGACACCATGACGAAGGCCACCGCGAGGTGGCCTTTTTTCATTCCCGCTCAAGACAGCACCCGGACTGTCGATAGAGCCGGGCATGCCGTCCGTTCAACTGCTCCGGAAGTTCACCATCCGCACCCGGATGAATGCGGCCATCGCCCTGGTGGTGCTGCTGTTCATGTTCGTCGGCGCCATCGGCACGCTCGGGGGGCGGCAACTGCAGGTGCTGAACGCCACCTTCACCGCGGCCACGCTGCGCGACGTGCATCTGCTCGGCGACATCCACACCGCCATGGGCGCGCTGCTGCCGCACGAGAAGCAGGCCATCATCGAGTACGAGAATGGCGTGGCCGTGCTCAGGGAGCGCGAGGCCTGGGCCGCCGCCATGGCCACGACCCGCCAATCCCTGGCGGCCTTGCAGGCCAGCGCCTCCACCGACATCGCCGGCCTCTGCGGCCAGGCCATCGAGCAGCTGGACGGGTACGCCCGCCTGACCAAGCCCGTGCTCGACCAGATCCAGGACGGTGGTTTCCAGACCGCACAGGACGCCGACAAGGCCATGGCCCCGGCCAAGGCCGTCGTCAAGACCATCGACCGGCACCTGGCCGAGATCAACCGGCTGGTCGACGCCGAAGCCAGCCAGGTGCAGCAGACCTTCGACAGCGCCATGCGGCACACGCTGTGGCTCTATCTGGGCACGCTCGGTCTCATCATCGCGCTGCTGGCCCCGCTGACCTGGCTCAATGCGCGCTCCATCGTGCTGCCGCTAGAGCAGGCCCGCGCCGTCGCCGAATCCATCACCCGCGGCGATCTGACCCATCCGGTCCTGGTGGAGGGCCACGACGAGGCCTCGGCACTGACCGGATCGCTGCGCGACATGCAGCAAGCCCTGCGCGCCCTGGTGGGCCAGGTCCGGGGAACCGCCGACGACATCCGGTCGGCCAGCCACGAGATCGCCTCCGGCAACCAGCACCTGAGCACACGCACCGAGCAGACCGCCAGCAATCTGCAGCAGACCGCGTCCTCCATGGAGCAGCTCACCGCCACCGTCACGCACTCCGCCGAATCGGCGCGGCACGCCAGCCAGCTGGCGGCGTCGGCCGGCGAGGTGGCCGCACGCGGCGGCAGCGTCGTGGCGCATGTCGTGCGCACCATGGACGAGATCCAGTCCTCCTCCAGGCAGATCGCCGAGATCACCGGCGTGATCGACGGCATCGCCTTGCAGACCAACATCCTCGCCCTGAATGCCGCCGTCGAGGCGGCGCGGGCGGGTGAACAGGGCCGCGGATTTGCCGTCGTGGCTGGCGAGGTGCGCAACCTCGCCAAGCGCTCGGCCGACGCGGCACGGCAGATCAAGGGTCTCATCGACCACAGCGCGGAACAGGTGCGCTCCGGCTCGCGCCTCGTCGGGGATGCCGGGCGCACGATGACGGAGATCGTGAACTCGGTGCAGCGTGTCACCGCCATCGTCGACGCCATCACCGTGACCAGCACCCAGCAGGCGGGCGGCATCGCGCTGGTGAACGCGGCCGTGGTGGAACTGGACCAGATGACCCAGCAGAACGCGGCCATGGTCGAGCAGTCCGCCGCCGCCGCCCAGGGCATCCAGGAACAGTCGGCGCGCTTGACCCAGGTCGTGGGCGCCTTCCGCATCGATTCGACGGCAACAAGCCGCGCCTGAGGTTGCAGGACCTCAGGCGCCTGCCAACGCTGTCCGCTGGCAGGCAGCTCGGCTCAGCGGCCGTAGGTCGCCGTGAACGAGGCCTTGCCGAGCAGCTTGTCGCCGAGGCCCTTGTTCAGCACGAAGCCGTGCAGCGCGGCGGTGCCGGTCTGCGGGATGCTGGCAGCGGCGTGCAGGTTGTCCACCCCCAGCGCGAAGACGGTGAAAATGTAGCGGTGCGGCTTGTCGCCCACCGGCGGGCACGGGCCGCCCCAGTTGCCGTTGGCGCCGGTCGCGCCGGTGTCGTGGTAGTCGGTCAGGCCGCCGTTGGCCCCGCCCGGCAGCTTGGCCAGCGAGTTGCCCGCACCCTGCGCCAGCGAGGTCACCGCGGCCGGAATGTTGTAGACACCCCAGTGCCAGAAGCCGCTGCCCGTCGGTGCATCCGGGTCGTAGACCTGGACCGCGTACGACTTCGTGCCGGCTGGCGGATTGGTCCAGACCAGCGCCGGGGACACGTTGTCGCCCTTGCAGCCGAAGCCGTTGAGCACGAACTTGTTGGTGATGGTGCTGCCCTCGGCGATGTCGGGGCTGGACAGCGTGAAGCTGCTGGCCGGCTTGGTCAGCGACGCAAGCGACGGCATGGAGGGCATCGAACCCGAGCAGCCGGCCAGCAGTGCAGCCGCGGCGGCGGCAAGCAGGACGGGCGTGGCATTGGTGCGCAGGGGGCGTTGGTGGCGTTGCATCGTGCGGGGTCTCCGAAAACTGGGAAGGGTGGCGCCGTGCGGGCGCCACCCGCATTCTGTCAGTCCGCCACCACCAGGCTCAACCCATGAACCCGAGGTCCCGCAGGGGGAATTGTTCGAGTTCGGCCGGAAACACCTGCGTGCTCAGCGCCGACGGATTCACCCCGAACCAGCGGCCCAGCGTCGCGCCGAGCTGCTGGTACCCCAGCCGCGGAATCCACACCCCGCGGCCCGACGCGTCATCCGGTCCGCCGAGCGTGAAGTCCGGGAACTCGCCGTACAGACCGCCCTGCACCGCCCCGCCCACCGCCAGCGCGATGCTGCCCCAGCCATGGTCGGTGCCGGAGTCGTTCGGGCTCAGGGTGCGGCCAAACTCGGAGGCGGTGAACAGGGTGACGTTGCGGTCCAGGCCCGCGCCGGTGATGGCGGTCTGGAAGGCATCCACGCCGGCGGACAACTGCTTCATCAGGTCCGCGTGCTGCCAGGCCTGGCCGCCGTGGGTATCGAATCCTCCGAGCGACACGTAGTAGACCTGCCGCCCAGCGCCCAGCCGCGCATGCGCGGCGATGAGCTGGGCAGTGGTCTTGAGCTGCGCGCCAAGACTGGTGCTCGGGAACGTGGCCGCGAGCGATACGGCGGACGACGACTTCAGGGTGGCCGCCAGCCCGATGCCGTCGGCCAGCGACTTGTTGGCGGCGTTCGCCAGCCGGTGGCCGGTGTCGGCGGCCAGCACCTTCTTCAGTGCCGCGAGGCGCACATCCGCCTCGGCCTGCGGCCAGAAGCTGAATCCGTTGAGCGACAGACCGCCGCTTTCCGGCACGAGGTTGGCCGGCACCGACGCCCCCTGCACGAAGCGCCCGGCCGTGCCGACCGCCACCGCATCCAGCGCACGCGCGACACCGAGCGTGTCCATCAGCCGCCCGCCCCAGCCCGTGGCGCTGCCCGCGCCGAGGCCGGCATTCGCCTGGTTTTCCTGGTCCGGGTGGGAGAACAGCTCGCCCGGGGCCTGACCGCCGGCCAGATACGCCGCCTTGGTCAGCGGCCGGCGCAGGTTGCCGATGTTGAGCAGCACGGCCACCTTGCCCTGGCCGTACCACCGGTCGATCGGCGCCAGCGCCGCGTTGAAAGCAAACGGCTGGTCCGCCACGCTGGACGCCGCCCGCAGCGGGCTGCTGCGCGCCGGCATCAGCCCGCTGCCCGTCAGCGCCAGACCGGCGGCGCTGCGCAACCGGCTGTACTGGCCGTAGCGGGTCGCATCCAGCGGCACCACCATGTTGGCCCCGTCGTTGCCGCCGGAGAGGAACAGGCAGACGATCGCCTTGTAGTCGCTGACGGCGGCCTGCGCCGGACTGGTCAGGCCGAGCAGGCCCATCGAGGACAGCGCTGCCGCGCCGGCGGCGTGGGTGGAGTGGCCGAGAAAGCGGCGGCGGGACAGCGTCGGGTCGTTCATCATTTCTGCACCACGTAGTCGCCGGTGATGGCGGTCAGGTAGAGGGCGGTCAAGGCACGCTGCCGCAGATCGGTGGTCTTGACCGCCGCCTCGCCAATGGTCTGGCGGGCACTGGCCGACAGGCGGCCTTGCAGCAGGGTGCGCTCGACCAGCGCCATCAGCGCCTGCGGATCCTTGGCGACGTTCACGAACGGCGTCAGGTCGATCCGCACCGAGCCGGACAGACCGCCATCCAGCAGTGCCAGCACGAAGTTCGCCCGGCGCACCGCCTGGCTGCCGCTGTAGAGCTGGAATTCCGGCCCGATCAGACCGGATCCGCCCGGCAGCGGCGCGAGCGGCGAGTAGTAGCTGAACACGCTCGGCGCCTGGGCTGGGCGTTCGCCCATGAGGTAGTAGTCCCAGAGCAGGTTGCGGCCGCTGACCACCTGTCCACCCAGTGTGCGCACCAGCGAGAGCGTGTGCAGCACGGGGTCTCGCAGGTGCCCGGCGTCGGCCGCTGGTGCGTTCCGGGCCTCGGCATCCAGCAGGATGGCGCGCAGCGTGGCGGCGAGATCACCATTGGTCTGGCGGAACACGGTGGCCACCCGCTGGACATAGGCCCGGCTCGGGTTGCTGGTCACGAAGTGCCGGATCAGCCGCAGCGAGATGAAGGGCGCGACGTTCGGGTGCCGGGTCAGGTTGAGCAGGACGGCGTCGAGGTCCTGCGCCGCCGTCTGGCCCGCGGGCAGCGTGACGCCGTTGAGCAGCGTCTTGGCCCGCCGGTCGTGGTACTGCTCGCGCGCCACCAGCGGCGCCGACATGTCCTCGTAGCTGTTGGCAAAGCCCCAGCCGCTCAGCGCGCGGGCGAACTCGCCGATGCGGGCCTGGTCGTAGGTCGGGATGGTCTTGCCATTGGCGTCGAGACGCGGCGAGCCGTCCAGGTTCAGCTCGACCAGCCCGATGCTGAAGAGCTGCATCACCTCCCGCGCGTAGTCCTCGTTCGGCATCGGCACCCGGCTGTGGCCCAGCCCGAGGTACTTGCCCATCGCCGGGTTGAGCGTCATCTCGCGCAGCAGGTCACCGTAGTTCCCGAAGGCGTGCTTCGACAGGGTCTGCAGCCAGGGCGAGAGTTCCCGGCCCGCCGCGTTCTTGCTGGTCGACACCACCAGGATCTGCGACAGCGCGAAGACCATCCGCTGGCGCAACTGGTCCGGCGCCGCGGCCATCGCGAGGAACCAGGCCTCGCGCACCGGCTCGGTACTGTCGCCACCGTCCGCAATCGCGGTGGCCGGCATGGCGATCTGCGCGTCGATCCAGTTTGCCGCGCCGATCTGGCGCACGCGGGCGAGGTCGGCCGGTGTCGGGCCGAAGCTGGCCTGTTCCAGCAGACGGGCTGCAGCGACTTCGGCCGCATCCACGACCGGGGCCTTGAAGACCAGCGGCGCGGGGGATGGTGTCGGCGTCGGGGTTGGCGTGGGCACCGGAGTGGTGGGCGTGGTGGTCGACCCGCCCGTGCATTCGTAGCTGCTGGGTAACGCCCAGGCCCCGTTGACACATTTGAGCGTCGCCCAGCCCGTCATGCCCGCCAGCGTGTTGCGCACCGTGACGGCGCTGCCCGACGGCGTGGCCGCCACCGGGCCGGCGCAGGACTTGCCCGTCCACGGAATCGTCCAGCTCAGCGACTTGGCCGGACAGGACGACTGCGCCTGCGCCCCGGTGGTGAACAGTGACAGCGACAACGCCAGCAGTCCTGCGGCGCGAAGGCCGCTGCGGACCGGGAAAACAAGGTCTGGGTGGGAGGTCATGGGGCCTTCTGCATGCGATCCGGGTGGGGACGCCGGACGTTGGCACGCCAGCCCGACTGAATGGCATCGGCAGATCGGCGCCCACCTTGAGCGCGGGGCGCCGTGGTGTGCAGACTTGGCACGCGCCAGGCCGGTGGTGCGCAGGGGCAACACTGCGACCGTCCGGCGCCGGCCCTGGCGGATTTCTCCCGGATCGATGCAGGGAACCGGCGCTGGCCGGAGAATGCAGCGATGCACTACCTCCACACCATGGTCCGCATCACCGATGTCGATGCCTCGCTCCACTTCTACCGCGACGCCCTCGGGCTGGAAGTGGTCTCACGCCGCGAGGTGCCCCAGGGGCGCTTCACGCTGATCTTCCTGGCCGCGCCGGGCAACACGTCGGCGCAGGTCGAACTCACCCACAACTGGGACCCCGAGGCCTACACCGGCGGACGCAACTTCGGCCACCTCGCTTACGCGGTCGACGACATCTACGCCACCTGCCAGCGCCTGATGGACCACGGCGTGACGATCAACCGGCCGCCGCGGGATGGGCGGATGGCGTTCGTGCGCTCGCCGGACGGGATCTCGATCGAGTTGCTGCAGCATGGGGAGGCGCTGGCGATCGCGGAGCCTTGGGGGTCGATGCCGAATGTGGGGGTGTGGTGAGATGAAAAAACCCGATCGGCGCAAACCGATCGGGCTTGATTGCAGGAACAGCGGACAGATGCCGTGGGGCGTTACTTCCGATCCACGGAGTCTGGCTCCGCTTCCGGCACCTGCGCAATGGCAGCCAGAAACTTGTGCCGGCTGCTGCGGGCAGCCCGCTGCTCCAGATAGTCCTGCGCGGCCAGCGCCGCCAGCTTTTCAGCCAGCGCCGTGCTGATCAGCTGGTTGACCGAGATGCCCTCCTGGGAGGCGTAGACCTTGGCATTCTTGTGCAAGGACTCGGGCAGGCGGATGCTGAGTGCGCTCATGGCTGTTTCCTTTTCGGTTCGGTCAAGTCGTTCAGGTTCAAGAATGTCTGCGGCGTCATCACCTGGATGCCAAAGGAAGACGCCGCCGCGAAGTCCCGGAGATTCCAGGTGACGATGCACTGGCACTGCCCGTTCACGGCCGCCTCCAGCACCATGTCGTCCTTCACGTCAGCCAGCCGGGGGCACAGCAGGACATCTTCGTACTCCATGACCAGCAACTCGAAAGACCAGTATGGTGCAATCCGATGGATCGTCCGTTTGCAGCATCGAGAGGAGTCCGCCATGAACTACGCACAGGCCATCTACCAGCGTAGCCTGCAACTGCCAGACACCGCGACTTTCCTGCGGGCCATCTCGGATGGGTGGGGCGACGATTTCCCTGACGACATCGACGATGCAGATTTGGGCGTGGACAGCCTCCGTGACCCGCTTTGATGCCCGACTCTTCCAAGGTGATGCCCATGAAGCCCTGACGCTGCATCGCCTTTCGATCCGCCGAATCGTGGCTCAGCACCACGCCGCCAACGCCTGCATCTTCGGTTCGGTCGCCCAGGGCTGCGACGCCGAGGACAGCGATCTGGACATCCTCGTGGACCCGACGCCGGAGACCACGCTGTGCGACATCGGGGCGATCCGGCATGGGCTGTCGGCACTGTTGGGCGTGCGCGTCGAATGCTGACGCCGATGTCGCTGCCAGTGAAGTTTCGGGCTTCGGTACTGTCACAGGCGATTCCGCTGTGAGTCGCCACGGCCAGCGCCTGCCGGACTACCTCGGCCACATCGCCGAGGCCATCGAGCGGATCGAGTGCTACATCGTGTCGATCGATCAACTCAAATCGATTTCGGTCGTCACTTCCGCTCCATCGGATCCGGCTCCGCATCCGGCACCTGCGCCATGGCGGCCATGAACTTGTCGCGGCTGCTGCGGGCAGCACGCTGCTCCAGATAGTCCTGCGTGGCCAGCGCCGACAGCTTTTCGGCCAGCGCCGTGCTGATGAGCTGGTTGACCGAGATGCCCTCCTGGGATGCGTAGACCTTGGCGTTCTTGTGCAAAGACTCGGGCAGACGGATGCTGAGTGCGCTCATGGCTGCTTCCTTTCCGGTTGGTTCAAATCGTTCAGGTTCAAGAATGTCTGCGGCGTCATCACCTGGATGCCCAAGGAAGACGCCGCCGCGAAGTCCCGCAGGTTCCAGGTGACGATGCATTGGCACTGCCCGTTCACGGCAGCCTCCAGCACCATGTCGTCCTTCACATCCGCCAGTCGAGGGCGCCACAGAAAATGCACCGTCTGGCGAACGGCCATGGCGCAAAGGTAGTCGAGGATGTCGGTCACGGCAGCAGGGGCGACCGGCACCATGCCGGGGCGCAGCAGGACATCCTCGTACTCCATGACCAGCGGAACCGTGACCACAGGCTGGTAGCGCCCCCGCTCCAGTTGCATCAGCAGCTCGAATGACCGGCCTGACCTAGACCGCAGGGCGGCGACGAGCACGTTGGTGTCGATGACGATTTTTGGAACAGACTGCATGGTACTGCCGATGATACCGAGACATGCTGTAAGTCCAAACAAAAAGCCCGACTGGCTCACACCAATCGGGCTTTTCTTCGCAGACGTTGAAGCGCTGCGTGGGTACCCGCTTTCGCGGGCATGACGGGAATCGTCTTACTTCTTGCTCGGCGGCAGATCCGTACAGGAACCGTGCGCGACCTCCGCCGCCATCCCGATCGACTCACCCAGCGTCGGATGCGGATGAATCGTCTTACCGATGTCCACCGCGTCCGCGCCCATCTCGATCGCCAGCGCGATCTCGCCGATCATGTCGCCCGCGTGCGTGCCGACGATGCCGCCGCCGAGGATCTTGCCGTGGCCGTGCGCCTCGGGTGAATCGTCGAACAGCAGCTTCGTGAAGCCTTCATCACGGCCATTGGCAATGGCGCGACCGGAAGCCGTCCACGGGAACAGGCCCTTCTTGACCTTGATCCCCTGCGCCTTCGCCTGGTCCTCGGTCAGCCCGACCCACGCCACTTCCGGATCGGTGTAGGCCACGCTCGGGATCACGCGGGCGTTGAACGCAGCAGACGCCAGTTCCTTGTTGCCCTGCAGCGTGCCGGCGATGACTTCCGCCGCGACGTGCGCCTCATGCACCGCCTTGTGCGCCAGCATCGGCTGCCCGACGATGTCACCGATGGCGAAGATGTGCGGCACGTTGGTGCGCATCTGGATGTCGACGTTGATGAAACCCCGATCCGTCACGGCCACACCCGCCTTGTCGGCCGCGAGCTTCTTGCCATTCGGCGTGCGGCCCACGGCTTGCAGCACCAGGTCGTAGACGCCTTCCGACTTCGTGCCGTCCAGCCCCTCGAACTGCACCTTGATGCCTTCGGGGGTGGCTTCGGCGCCGACGGTCTTCGTCTTCAACAGGATGTTGTCGAAGCGCTTGGCGTTCATCTTCTGCCAGACCTTGACGAGGTCGCGGTCCGCGCCCTGCATCAGGCCGTCCAGCATCTCCACCACGTCCAGGCGGGCGCCCAGCGTGCTGTAGACGGTGCCCATTTCCAGGCCGATGATGCCGCCGCCGACGATGAGCATCTTCTTCGGCACGGACTGGAGCGCGAGCGCCCCGGTCGAGTCGACGATGCGCTCGTCCTGCGGGAAGAACGGCAGACGCACGGCTTGCGAACCCGCCGCGATGATGGCGTGCTTGAACTTGACGACCTTGGCGCCACCGGCGCGCTCGGTGCCCGCGCCCGTGGTCTCTTCGACCTGGACGTGGTACGGGTCCAGGAACTGGCCGACGCCGCGCACGGTGGTGACCTTGCGCATCTTGGCCATCGCGGCGAGGCCGCCGGTCAGCTTGCCGATGACCTTGTCCTTGTGGCCACGCAGCTTGTCGATGTTCAGGCTCGGGGCACCGAACTCGACGCCCAGATCCCCCAGGTGCGAGACCTCGTCCATCACGGCCGCGACGTGCAGCAGCGCCTTCGACGGAATGCAGCCCACGTTCAGGCAGACACCGCCCAGCGTCGCGTAACGCTCGACGATGACGACCTTCAGGCCCAGATCCGCCGCGCGGAACGCCGCCGAGTAGCCGCCGGGGCCGGCGCCGAGCACGAGCAGGTCGCACTCGACATCGGCCGCCCCGCTGTAGCTCCCCGCATTGCTCCCTCCCCCAGCGGGGGAGGGTTGGGGAGGGGGTGAAGCCGCAGGCGAAGCTTGTGCCACTGCCGCTGCCCCCACCCTGCCCTCCCCCGCTGGGGGAGGGTTCACAGCCGCAGCCGCCTCGGCGCTGTCCAGCACCAGGATCACGCTGCCCTGGTTCATCTTGTCGCCGATCGCGACCTTCAGCTCCTTGACCACGCCCGCATGGCTCGACGGAATCTCCATCGACGCCTTGTCGGATTCGACCGTGAGCAAGCTCTGCTCGGCCTTCACCGTGTCACCGGGTTTCACCAGCAACTCGATGATCGCCACGTCCTTGAAGTCGCCGATGTCGGGGACTTGTACTTCGATCAATGCCATGTCAGTTCCTTCCGATCACAGCACGATGCGGCGGAAGTCCGCCAGCAGCGACGCGATGTAGACGTTGAAGCGGGTGGCCAGCGCACCGTCGATGACGCGGTGGTCGGCCGTCAGCGACAGCGGCAGGGTCAGGCGCGGCTGGAAGGTCTGGCCGTCCCAGACCGGCTTCATCGCGCTCTTGTTGACGCCGAGGATGGCGACTTCGGGCGCGTTGACGATGGGGGCGAAGTAGGTGCCGCCGATGCCACCGAGGCTGGAGATGGTGAAGCACGCGCCGGTCATGTCGGCCGGGCCGAGCTTGCCGTCCCGCGCCTTCTTCGCCAGCTCGCCCGACTCGATGGCAATCTGGCTGACGCTCTTCTGGTCGGCATTGCGCACCACCGGCACCACCAGCCCGTTGGGCGTGTCGGCGGCGAAGGCGATGTGGCAGTACTTCTTGTAGACGAGGTTGTCACCGTCGAGCGAGCTGTTGAACTCGGGGAACTTCTGCAGCGCCTTGGCACACGCCTTGACCAGGAAGGCGAGCATGGTCAGCTTGGCGCCGGACTTCTCGTTTTCCTTGTTGATCTGGACGCGGAAGGCTTCCAGGTCGGTGATGTCGGCGTCCTCGTGGTAGGTGACCGCCGGGATCATGACCCAGTTGCGCGCCAGGTTCTGGCCCGAGATCTTCTTGATGCGCGACAGCGGCTTGACCTCGACCTCGCCGAACTTGGCGAAATCGACCTTGGGCCACGGCAGCAAGCCAGGGATGCCACCACCCACGGGAACCGCCGCCGCCACGGCCACCGGGGTCGGGGCAACAGCCTTCTGCGCCGCCGTCTGCACGGCACCCGCCATCACGCCCTTCACGAAGCCCTGGATGTCGGACTCGGTGATGCGCCCCTTGGGACCACTCCCCTTGACCTCCGCCAGCGGCACGCCCAGCTCGCGGGCGAACTTGCGCATCGACGGCGAGGCGTGCGGCAGGTTGAGCGCCGGAGCGGTCGGATCATGCGCAGGCACCGCCGCAGCCGCCGGAACCGCCACCACAGGCGCCGAAGCCACGCTCTGGCTCCCTCCCCCAGCGGGGGAGGGTTGGGGTGGGGGAACCACCGCGGCAGGCGCGGCAACCACCGCCCCCGCCACGCCATCCAGCACGACGATCAGCGAGCCCTTCTTCACCTTGTCGCCCAGCGCGACCTTCAGCTCGCGCACCACGCCGGCGTGGCTCGACGGAATCTCCATCGACGCCTTGTCGGACTCGACCGTGATCAGGCTCTGCTCGGCCTTGACCGTGTCGCCGACCTTGACCATCAGCTCGATGACCGCGACTTCGTCGAAGTCACCGATGTCCGGCACAAACACCTCGACCGGACCCGCAGCCGAAGCCGAAGCCGCATTGCTCCCTCCCCCAGCGGGGGAGGGCTGGGGAGGGGGAACCGCCACCGCAGCCACAGGAGCCGGAGCCGGAGCAGGCGCCACAGCAGCCGCCCCGGCCACCTCCAGCATCACCACCACGCTGCCCTCGTTCACCTTGTCGCCCAGCGCGACCTTGAGTTCCTTCACCACACCGGCGTGCGACGAGGGAATCTCCATCGAGGCCTTGTCCGACTCCACCGTCAGCAGGCTCTGCTCCGCCTTGATGGTGTCACCCACCTTGACGAGCACCTCGATGATCGCCACGTCCTTGAAGTCGCCGATGTCCGGGACTTTCACTTCGATCAATGCCATGTCGTGTCTCCGTGTACTGGAAATGCTGGCGTACGGTCAGGCGTACAGCGGGTTGATCTTGTCGGCCTTGATGCCGTACTTGGCAATCGCTTCGGCGACCTTGGCGACCGGCACCGTGCCTTCATCGGCCAGCGCACGCAGGGCGGCGACGACGATGTAGTGGCGGTTGATCTCGAAGTGCTCGCGCAGTTTGGAGCGGAAGTCGCTGCGACCGAAACCGTCGGTGCCCAGCACCTTGTAGGCGCGGCCCTTGGGGACGAAGGCGCGGATCTGCTCGGCGTAGGCCTTCATGTAGTCGGTCGAGGCGATGACCGGACCGGCGTGCGGCTGCAGCTGCTGCGTGACGAAGGGCACCTGCGCCGGCTCCATCGGGTGCAGCAGGTTGTAGCGCTCGGCGGCCTGGCCGTCGCGGCCCAGCTCGTTGAAGCTCGGGCAGCTCCAGACGTTGGCGGCCACGCCCCACTCGGCTTCCAGCAGCTTCTTCGCGGCGATCGACTCGCGCAGGATGGTGCCGGAGCCCAGCAGGTTGACGCGCGGCGTCACCGCGGCGGCGCCCTCCTCCAGCAGGTACATGCCCTTGATGATCTGCGCCTCGGTGCCGGCGGTGAGGCCGGGCATCGGGTAGTTCTCGTTCAGCAGCGTCAGGTAGTAGAAGACGTTTTCCTGCTTCTCGACCATGCGCTTCAGGCCGTCCTGCATGATCACCGCGACCTCGTGGGCGAAGGTCGGGTCGTAGCTGACGCAGTTCGGGATCGTGCCGGCGAGGATGTGGCTGTGGCCGTCCTCGTGCTGCAGGCCTTCGCCGTTCAGCGTGGTCCGGCCGGACGTGCCGCCCAGCAGGAAGCCGCGCGCCTGCATGTCACCCGCCGCCCAGGCCAGGTCGCCGATGCGCTGGAAGCCGAACATCGAGTAGTAGACGTAGAACGGCACCATGATGCGGTTCGACGTGCTGTAGCTGGTGGCGGCCGCGATCCAGCTCGACATGCCGCCGGCTTCGTTGATCCCCTCTTGCAGGATCTGGCCAGCCTTGTCCTCGCGGTAGTACATCACCTGGTCCTTGTCGACCGGGGTGTAGTTCTGACCAGCGGGGTTGTAGATGCCGATCTGGCGGAACAGGCCTTCCATGCCGAAGGTGCGGGCCTCGTCCACCAGGATGGGCACGACGCGCGGGCCGAGGGCCTTGTCGCGCAGCAGCTGGGTCAGGAAGCGGACATAGGCCTGGGTCGTCGAGATCTCGCGGCCCTCGGCGGTCGGCTCGATCACGGCCTTGAAGGTGTCGAGCGAGGGCACGGTGAAGTGTTCGTCGGCCTTGGTGCGGCGGTGCGGCAGGTAGCCACCTAGCGCCTTGCGGCGGGCGTGCAGGTACTGCATTTCCGGCGTGTCGTCGGCGGGCTTGTAGAACGGGATGTTCGCCAGCTCGCTGTCCGGCACGGGGATGTTGAAGCGGTCGCGGAAGGCCTTGATGTCCTCGTCGATCAGCTTCTTGGTCTGGTGGACGGTGTTCTTGCCTTCACCGACCTTGCCCATGCCGAAGCCCTTGACGGTCTTGATCAGCAGCACCGTCGGCTGGCCCTTGTGGTTGACCGCCGCGTGGTATGCCGCGTAGACCTTCTGCGGGTCATGGCCGCCACGCTTGAGGTTCCAGATGTCGTCGTCGGACATCTTGGCAACCATTTCCAGCGTGCGCGGGTCCTTGCCGAAGAAGTGCTTGCGGACGTAGGCGCCGTCGTTGGCCTTGAAGGACTGGTAGTCACCGTCCAGCGTGTCCATCATCAGCTTGCGCAGCGCGCCGTCCTTGTCGCGGGCCAGCAGCACGTCCCACTCCTTGCCCCACAGCAGCTTGATGACGTTCCAGCCGGCGCCGCGGAACTCGCCTTCGAGTTCCTGGACGATCTTGCCGTTGCCGCGCACCGGGCCGTCCAGGCGCTGCAGGTTGCAGTTGATGACGAAGACGAGGTTGTCGAGGTTCTCGCGGGCGGCCAGGCCGATGGCGCCAAGCGACTCGACCTCGTCCATTTCGCCGTCGCCGCAGAAGACCCACACCTTGCGGTTTTCGGTGTTGGCGATGCCGCGGGCATGCAGGTACTTCAGGAAACGCGCCTGGTAGATCGCCATCAGCGGGCCCAGGCCCATCGAGACGGTCGGGAACTGCCAGAACTCGGGCATCAGCTTCGGATGCGGGTAACTGGACAGGCCCTTGCCATCGACTTCCTGGCGGAAGTTGAGCAGCTGCTCTTCCGTCAGGCGGCCTTCCAGGTAGGCGCGGGCGTAGACGCCGGGCGATACATGGCCCTGGATGTAGAGGCAGTCACCGCCGTGGTTCTCGCTCTCGGCGTGCCAGAAGTGGTTGAAGCCGGCGCCGAACATGTGGGCCAGCGAGGCGAAGGAGCCGATGTGGCCGCCCAGGTCGCCGCCGTCTTCCGGGTTGTGGCGGTTGGCCTTGACGACCATCGCCATCGCGTTCCAGCGCATGTACGCACGCAAACGCTCCTCGATCTCGATGTTGCCGGGACAGCGCTCTTCCTGGTCGGTCTCGATGGTGTTCACATAGCCGGTGTTGGCCGAGAACGGCATGTCGATGCTGCTCTGGCGGGCGTGTTCCAGCAGCTGCTCCAGCAGCTGGTGGGCGCGCTCACCGCCTTCGGCCTGGATGACCGCCGTCAGGGCGTCCAGCCACTCGCGGGTTTCCTGGGGATCGGAATCGGGGTTGGCTGCACCGGGCAGGCCTTGGGGGATTGCAGACATGGTGTCTCCTCGTTCTGCAGCGTCAGGGGGTTGAGCGTCGATTCCCATCTGAATCGGCGTTCAGGTGCACCCCTCCATCGGGGTATGGGGCAGAAGTCTCGCACATTGAGCTTGAGATTTCAAATGGCGCGCAATGATTTCATTATGTGAAATTTACAGGGGCGTTTACGGCAATTCAGCCGCGGGCCGGCCGCAACGATAATTCCCGAATGCCTCTGTCCCTTCCCAACCGTCCGCCCGCGCTGGGCGGCCGATCCCGACCGCTGCGGCGCCTGTGGTCGTGGTGGCGCCGCCAGTCACCTTCGCGGCAGGACCGCATGGCCACGCTGGGGCCCCTGCTGTCGGTGCTGCTCTTCCTCGCGGCCATCATCTCGGCGTTCTGGTACCTGCGCACCGAGGAAATCGACCGGGACGTCGAGTCCGTCAAGCGCGATGCCGAGCTGGTGCAGCAGCAGATCCGGCTGCGCCTGATCGACAGCCAGGAGCAGCTCGTCCGGCTGGCGCGCGAGGTGGTCACCCACACGATCGACCGGGAGCAGCTGCTCGGCCAGGCCGAAGCCCTCATGGACAAGCGCCCGGAGATCGTCAGCCTGACCTGGCTGTCGCAGAACCGGCAGGTCGTGGCCCGCCACGTCTCGCCGGATCTGGTGGCGGCCATGCCGCGCCTGGGCACACCCGGCACCAGCGACCAGACCGACGAGCCGCGCCAGCGCGCCACCCAGGACGCCTTCACCGACGCCAGCGAAACGCGGCTGCCGGTGTACTCCACCCCCTTCCGGCACGCCGATCGCCTGATCGTCTTCCAGGTGCATGTGCCGCTGATCGACCACGGCAACTTCGCCGGCACGCTGGTGGCCGAATACTCCATCGACGCCCTGCTGCGCTACGTCGTGCCGGACGATGTTTCGCTCCGCCGCGTCATCTCGCTGCTGGATGCCGACGGGGAGGTGATGGTCAGCACGGTGAGCGGCCAGTCCGGCCGGCCCAGCCCGGGCCTGACCTACACCGTGCCCTTCGCCCCGGTGGACCACGGCGTGACGCTGCGCGGCGAGGGCTACCGCACCTCGGTGGGCCTCGTCGGCAACACGCTGTTCTGGATGGTGCTGGCCCTGTCGGCGCTGACGCTGTGGATGCTGTTCGGCACCTGGCGCCACATGCGCCGGCGGCTGCAGATCCAGGGCGCGCTGGTGCAGGAGACCAACTTCCGCCGCGCGATGGAGAACTCCATGCTCACCGGCATGCGCGCCATGGACAAGGACGGCCGCATCACCTATGTCAACCCGGCCTTCTGCGCGATGACCGGCTTCACCGAGGCCGAGCTGATCGGCCGGCTGCCGCCCTACCCGCACTGGCCGCCCGAGCGCATGGAGGAAAGCTCGCGCCTGCTCCAGCAGGAACTCGCTGGCCGCAGCCCGGCCGGTGGCATCGAGGTGCGCGTGCAGCGCAAGGACGGCACGCAGTTCGATTCGCGCATGTACGTCTCGCCGCTGATCGACTCGCGCGGCCACCAGACCGGCTGGATGACCTCGATGACCAACATCACCGAGGCCAAGCGCATCCGCGACCAGCTCACCGCCTCGCACGAGCGCTTCACCACCGTGCTCGAAGGGCTGGACGCGGCCGTGTCGGTGCTGTCGGTGCAGACCGGCGAGCTGCTGTTCGCCAACCGCACCTACCGGCTCTGGTTCGGCGGTGATGCCCACTGGCACACCCTGCTGGCCGGGCGTCCGCCCAAGTCGGTGGACGAACTCGGTGACGCCATCGACGGCATGACCGGCCTGCCCACCGCCGAGATGGACGACGCGGGCGCCGACGCGCGCGAGGTCTTCGTCGATCTGCAGCAGAAGTGGTTCGACGTGCGCGCGCGCTATCTGCAATGGACCGACGGCCGGCTGGCGCAGATGCTCATCGCCACCGACATCACCGCGCGCCGGCGCATGGAGGAGCAGACCGCCCACCAGATCGAACGCGCCCAGACGACGAGCCGGCTGGTGACGATGGGCGAGATGGCGTCGTCGGTGGCGCACGAGCTGAACCAGCCGCTGGCCGCCATCAACAACTACTGCAGCGGCATGCTCACGCGGCTGCGTGCTGGCACATTGAAGGACGAGGACCTCGTCTCCGCGCTGGAGAAGACCGCCAAGCAGGCCCAGCGTGCCGGCCAGATCATCCACCGCATCCGCCAGTTCGTGAAACGCAGCGAGCCGCAGCGCCAGGCCACGCGCGCCGCCGACATCGTCGACGACACGCTCGAGCTGGCCGGGCTGGAGCTGCGCCGGCGCAATGTGGCGATCCACAGCTATGTCGCACAACGCCTGCCCGTGCTGCAGGTCGATCCCATCCTGATCGAGCAGGTGCTGCTCAACCTGCTGAAAAACGCCGCCGAGGCCATCGACAACGCCCAGATGCCGGCCAAGCGGCGCACGATCGAGCTGCGTGTCGTGCCGCGACACACCCCGGAGATGGGCGGCGTGATCGAGTTCAGCGTGACCGATGCCGGCCCGGGACTGAAAGACGATGTGAACCATCGGCTCTACGAGGCATTCTTCTCCACCAAGCCGGACGGCATGGGGATCGGGCTGTCGCTGTGCCGCTCGATCATCGAGTCCCACCAAGGCCGGATCAAGGCGGAGAACCTCTACAATGCCGAGAGCATCACAGGTTGTCGTTTCTCCTTCATGCTGCCCGTCGGCACCGCCGGTGACCCCTCCTCCAAAACCTCAGAAACCCACTGAACCCGCATGAGCCTGATCCCCAAAAAAGGCACCGTCTACGTCGTTGATGACGACGAAGCAGTGCGCGATTCGCTGCAATGGTTGCTGGAAGGCAAGGACTACCGCGTCAAGTGCTTCGACTCTGCTGAAGCCTTCCTGTCGCGCTTCGATCCTCGCGAAGTGGCCTGTCTGGTCGCTGACATCCGCATGGACGGCATGAGCGGCCTGGAGCTGCAGGACCGCCTGCTGGAGCGCCGCAGCCCCCTGCCCATCGTCTTCATCACCGGCCACGGCGACGTGCCGATGGCGGTCACGACGATGAAGAAGGGTGCCGAAGACTTCATCGAGAAGCCCTTCAAGGAAGAGGAACTGGTCGGCCTCGTCGAGCGCATGCTCGACCGCGCCCGCAGCGCCTTCTCCACGCACCAGGAGCAAGCCAGCCGCGACGCCCTGCTCGCCCGCCTGACGACCCGCGAGGCGCAGGTGCTGGAGCGCATCGTCGCCGGCCGCCTGAACAAGCAGATCGCCGACGACCTGGGCATCAGCATCAAGACGGTGGAGGCGCACCGCGCCAACATCATGGAAAAGCTCAACGCCAACACCGTGGCCGATCTGCTGAAGATCGCCCTCGGCGCCACGGCCGCGGCAGCCAAGGCCTGACCCGGCCGCCCCGCGTCGCACCACCCCCGCACTGCAAGGCCGCTGTCCAGCGGCCTTTTTCATTCCAAGGAGACTTGTCCCCATGACCGCCCCCGCCCAGCTCATCGACGGCAACGCGCTGTCCAAGCAACTCCGCGCCGAAGTGGCGCAACGCGCCGCCGCCCTGACGGCGCGCGGCACGACGCCCGGCCTGGCCGTGGTCCTCGTCGGCGAGAACCCGGCCAGCGCCGTCTACGTGCGCAACAAGGTCAAGGCCTGCGCCGACAGCGGCCTGCACTCGGTGCTGGAGAAGTACGACGCCACGATGACCGAGGCCGAGCTGCTCGCCCGCATTGATGCGCTCAACAACGATCCGAGCATCCACGGCATCCTGGTGCAGCTGCCCCTGCCCAAGCACATCGACGACCACAAGGTCATCGAGGCCATCTCGCCGCTGAAGGACGTGGACGGTTTTCACATCGCCTCGGCCGGCGCGCTGATGGTGGGTGAAGTCGGCTTCAAGGCCTGCACGCCCTACGGCTGCATGAAGATGCTGGAGTCGATCGGCATGCAGGACCTGCGCGGCAAGCACGCGGTGGTGATCGGCCGCTCGAACATCGTCGGCAAGCCGATGGCGATGATGCTGCTGGCCGCCAACGCCACCGTGACCGTCACGCACAGCGGCACCGCCGACCTGGCCTTCCACACCCGCCAGGCCGACATCGTGGTCGCCGCGGTCGGCAAGCGCAATGTGCTGACGGCCGACATGGTCAAGCCGGGCGCAGTGGTGATCGACGTGGGCATGAACCGCAACGACGAAGGCAAGCTCTGCGGCGACGTGGACTTCGACGGCGTTCGGCAAGTGGCGGGCTGGATCACCCCGGTGCCGGGCGGGGTCGGGCCGATGACGATTACGATGTTGCTGGTCAATACCATCGAAGCCGCAGAACGTACCCTCTGACGCGCCGCTGTCCAACGCACTCCACGCCCATGACCGACACGACCTCCCCGAACCCCCTGCTCTCCGCCCAAGCGCTGCCCCTGTTCGACGCCATCCGGCCCGAGCATGTGACGCCGGCCCTCGATGTGCTGCTGGCCGACGCCGAGGCGGCGCTCGAAACCGCCGTGGCGCCGGACACCCCGGCCGACTACGACACGCTGTCGAAGGTGCTGTCGGTGGCGACCGAGCGGCTGGGCTGTGCGTGGGGGGCGGTCGGTCACTTGAAGGGTGTCGCGGACACGCCGGAGCTGCGCGCTGCGTTCAACGAGAACCTACCGCGCATCACCGAGTTCTACACGCGCCAGGGCGCGGACGAGCGGCTGTACGCCAAGTACAAGGCGATCGCCGCCAACCCATCGGCCGCGACGCTGAGCGCCCCGCGCCAGCAAGCGCTGTCGCACTGGCTGCGCGACTTCGTGCTGTCCGGCGCCGAGCTGCAGGGCGAAGCCAAGGCCCGCTTCGCCGCGATCCAGGAGCAGATGGCCGACCTGGGCCAGAAGTTTTCCGAGCATGTGCTGGACGCGACCGACAGCTTCACGCACTACGCCACGACCGACGAGCTGGCTGGCGTGCCCGACGACGTGAAGGCTGCGACCCGCGCCGCGGCGCAAGCCGAAGGCAAGGACGGCCACAAGCTGACGCTGCACATGCCGGTCTACCTGCCGGTGATGCAGTACGCCGACAACCGCGCCCTGCGCGAACAGCTCTACACCGCCTACGTCACCCGCGCCTGCGAAGCTGGTCCGCCCGAGCGCGACAACGGCCCGGTGATGGCCGAGCTGCTGCGCCTGCGCCAGGAAGAGGCGACGTTGCTGGGCTACCCGAGCTACGCCGACGTGTCGCTGGTGCCCAAGATGGCCGAGAGCCCGGCGCAGGTGCTGAGCTTCCTGCGCGACCTCGCCCGCCGCGCCCGCCCGTACGCCGAGCGCGATCTGGCCGAGCTGCGCGAGTTCGCGGCGACTGAGCTGGGGCTGAGCGACCTGCAATCCTGGGATTCCGCCTACGCCAGCGAGAAGCTCAAGGAAGCCCGCTACGCCTTCAGCGACCAGGAGGTGAAGCAGTATTTCACCGAGCCGAAGGTGCTCGACGGCCTGTTCCGCATCATCGAGACGCTGTTCGAGGTGGCGATCCGCCCGGACAAGGCGCCGGTGTGGCACCCGTCGGTGCGCTTCTACCGCATCGAGCGCGCTGGCCAACTCGTCGGCCAGTTCTACCTCGACCCCTACGCCCGCTCGGGCAAGCGCCCCGGCGCCTGGATGGACGACGTGAAGGGCCGCTGGCTCCGGCCGGACACCGGTGTGCTGCAAACGCCAGTCGCGCACCTGGTGTGCAACTTCTCGACGCCGGTCGGTGACAAGCCCGCGCTGCTCACGCACGACGAGGTACAGACCCTGTTCCACGAGTTCGGCCACGGTCTGCACCACATGCTGACGCAGGTCAGCGAGCTGGGCGTGTCGGGCATTTCGGGCGTGGAGTGGGACGCGGTCGAGCTGCCGAGCCAGTTCATGGAGAACTTCTGCTGGGAGTGGGACGTGCTCAAGCACATGACCGCCCATGTGGAAACCGGCGAGCCGCTGCCGCGCGCGCTGTTCGACAAGATGACGGCGGCCAAGAATTTCCAGAGCGGGATGATGACGCTGCGCCAGGTGGAGTTCTCGCTGCTCGACATGCGGCTGCACGCCGAGCCGGGCAGCGACACGCGTGTCCAGCAGGTCGTGGACGAAGTGCGTGACGAGGTAGCCGTGATGAAGCCACCGGCCTTCAACCGCTTCCAGCACACCTTCTCGCACATCTTCGCGGGCGGCTACTCGGCTGGCTACTACAGCTACAAGTGGGCCGAGCTGCTGAGCGCGGACGCCTGGAGCGCCTTCGAGGAAGAAGGCGTGCTGAACCCGGAGACCGGCCGGCGCTACCGGCGCGAGATCCTGGAAGCAGGCGGCGCGCGGGACGCGATCGACAACTTCAAGGCCTTCCGCGGCCGCGAGCCGAACATCGACGCGCTGCTGCGCCACCAGGGGATGGCGGAATGAACCCGTTCATGAAACGCCTCGCAGCGCTGAGTGCCGCAGTGGTCCTGGCGGCACTGGCCGGTTGTGCCTCTGGCCCGACCGCACCGCTGCCGACGGTGCCCACCGTCGACCTGGCGCGCTACACCGGCGCCTGGTACGAAGTCGCCTCGCTGCCCAACCGCTTCCAGAAGCAGTGCGTGGCCGACACCCAGGCCCGCTACCGCCAGACCGGCGCCGACATCGAGGTCGTCAACCGCTGCCGCACCGCAGATGGCAAGGTCGACGACATCACCGGGGTCGCCAAGGTCGTCCCGGACAGCGGCAATGCCAAGCTGCGGGTGAGCTTCTTCCGGCCGTTCTACGGCGACTACTTTGTGCTGGCGCTCGGGACCGGGCCGGACTACGGCTGGGTGCTGGTGGGCGAGCCGACGCGGAAGTTTGGCTGGGTACTCTCGCGCACGCCGACCATCGCGCCGGCCGATCTGGAAACGGCCCTGGCCCGCGCCGAGGCGCTGGGCTTTGTGCGTGCAGCCTTCACGACCACACCGCAGACCCATCCGCTGGACTAGTTCGGCAGGTTCTCGGCGCGCATAGGATTCGCATCCCGGTGCGTCACTTGCCAGATTTATCGAGATTGCACCCGGGGTACCTGCCAGTTCGCGCTTACGCTTGCGTCGGGCCAGACTTAGACTGAGGATCGACCCGTCCTTGGCTGGCGTACGCAAGCACCAGCCCAGTTCAACCAGCCGAAAAGAGTCTCGACATGTCTGCCTTGATGCATCTCATCTACAGCAGCGCAGCCACCCAGGTCTTCACCCCGGAAGACCTCGTGGCGCTGCTCGCCCTGGCCCGCAAGAAGAACGCCTCGCTGGCGGTCACTGGCATGCTGCTCCACATCGACGGCAGCTTTCTGCAGGTGCTGGAGGGCGAGCCGGAAGCCGTGGATGGCATCTTCCGCACCATCTCGGCCGACCCGCGCCACACCCAGATCGTCACCATCATCCGCGAACCCATCCCGCGCCGCGCGTTCAGCGACTGGAGCATGGGCTATGCCAATGTCACGGCCGAGGAACTGGCCGAGCTGGACGGTGCGAATGACTTCTTCACCGGCGCTGCCTGCCTGACCCGGCTCAACTCCGGCCGCACCAAGAAGCTGCTGGGCGCGTTCAAGGAAGGCCGCTGGCGCAGCCGCCTGTCGAGCGCCGCGCTGGCCGCCTCCTCGGCCCGCCGCGAGCCCGCGCTGCGTGAGCGTCCGCCGATCTCGTTCGCGTTCGAGCCGATCTATGACGCCAACGAAAACGCCATCGTCTCGTACGAGGCCCTCCTCTGCAGTCAGGATGGCGGCCCGCCGGACGAGGCGCTGAACCAGTGCAATACGGCGCTGGACCGCGCCCGTCTGGACATGGAAGCGCGCGTGCTCGCCATTGGTCTGGCGGCGCGGCTGGCCCTGCCCTGCGGCCTGACGCTGAGCCTGCGCGCCCACCACGCCGACCAGGCCGCGCAGGCACTGCGCTCGGTGCTCGACACCGCCACGCAGTGCGGCGTCGAGGCCGACCGCATCACCATCGCCATCGACCAGGACCAGCTGATCGGCGATCCGGTGGCCTTCGCGTCGATCATCCAGCAGTACCGCGGTGCCGGCCTGAAGATCAGCGTCGACCACTTCGGCGCTGGCCGCTCCGGGCTGAGCCAGGTCGAGTCCTACCAGCCCGACAGCATCGCGCTGGACGAGAACCTCGTGCGCGACATCGCCTCGAACGGGCCGCGCCAGGCCATCGTGCGCGGCATCATCCAGACCTGCGACGACCTGGGCATCGACGTGGTCGTCAAGCACGTGTGCCTGCCGGTCGAATACGAATGGTTCCGCAACGAGGGCGTGTCGCTCTTCCAGGGACCGCTGATCGGGCAGCCGAAGTTCGAGGCACTGACCCGCGACCTGCCGGTGCCGGAGCAGTGGCTGCCATGATCCGTCTGCCGCAATTCACGTTCGCGTTCCAGCCAATCGTCAACGTGGTCAGCGGCGAGATCGCGTCATACGAAGCGCTGGTGCGTGGTCCGAACGGGGAGCCGGCCTGGCAGGTGCTGACCCAGGTCGGACCGCTGGATCTGCACGCGCTCGACAAGCAGCTGCGCATCGAGGCCATCCGGCTGGCGTCGATGCTCGGCGGCCCGTGCAACCTGAACCTGAACCTGATGCCACGCAGCCTGGACCTGTCGTCCGAGGCCATCACCTCCACGCTGGAGATGGCCGAACGCTGCGGACTGCGCGCCGAGCACATCACGCTGGAGATCACCGAGGGCGAGATCATCGACGACCTGAAGAAGTTCGCCGACATGGTCAACACCCACCGGAGTTCCGGCGTGCACTTCGCGATCGACGATTTCGGTGCCGGCTACGCGGGCCTGAACCTGCTGGCCGAGTTCCAGCCGGACTCGATCAAGCTGGACATGTCGCTGGTGCGCGGCATCGAGAGCCGCGGCCCGCGCCAGGCCATCGTGCGCGGCATCCACCGCACCTGCATCGACCTCGGCATCGACGTCATCGCCGAAGGCGTGGAAACCGAAGCCGAGTACTGGTGGTTCCGCCAGGAAGGCATCGAGCTGTTCCAGGGCTACTTGTTCGCCCGGCCGGGCCTGCGGCAGATGCCGCTGGCCTTCTACCCCCCATCGACCTGAGCGCGGCTCAGCGCCTGCGCGCAGCGCGGGCCACCTGCTCGCACACCGCGAGCGTCTCCACCGCCACATCGTCCCAGGTCCGGCTCATCGCTGCGGCGATCGCCGGCCGGTCCCACGGCTGGTCCAGCGCCTGCCGCAGGGCCTTGGCCAGCGCCTCGGCGTTCTTCGGCGGGATCAGGATGCCGTTGTCTGCGTGCAGGATCTCGCGCGTGCCGCCCACGTCGGTGGCCACCACGGGACGCCCGCACGCCACACCCTCCACCACCACGTTCGGATAGCCCTCGCTCCAGCTCGGCAACGTCAGCACGTCGGCGGCGTTGATCCACTCGGCGACCTGCTCGGGCGCCTGACCCCCCGGCAGGTGGACACGCTCGGTCAACCCGGTGGAGGCCACCAGCGCCATCAGCTCCGCCTTCATCACGCCATCGCCGACGAGGGCCAGCGTCACCTTGGGATCGTCCTTGGCGAGCTGCTGGAAGGCGGTGATCAGCTCGCGCATGCCCTTGGCTTCGACGAAGCGGCCGACGTAGACGATCATCTTCTCGTCCGGCTTCACGCCCCACTTCGCCCGCAGCGCCGGCTGGTCCAGCGGCTTGAAGACGGCGGTGTTGAAGCCGTTGATGATGGTGTGGACCCGCTCGGCCGGCGCGCCGAACTCGCGGATCGCGTACTGGCGCATCGCCTCGCTCACGGTGAGCAGCGCGTCGATGCCGCCGATGGTGCGGCGCGTCATCTTCTCGTTCACGCCCGAGCGGACGTGGATGTCCGAGCCCAGCGCCCCGACGATGCAGGGCACACCCAGCGCGCGCGCCGTCCGCATCGCCGCAAAGCCGTCCGGATAGACCCAGTACGCCAGCACCAGGTCCGGCTTGAAGCGGCGCACGCGCGGCGTCAGCGCGAGGCTGGCGATGTGGCCGTTGTAGCCGCGGCTGACCACCGGCACGCCGGGGAAGGTGAAGGCCTCGACGTCGCAGCCGTCCAGCGTGTAGTCCGGGCCGACCGAGCCGTAGATGAAGCTGCGCGGCTTGAACCCGGGGATGCGCGGGTACTGCATCGTCTGGAAGAAGGTCTTCACCGTGGCGAGCTTGCCCAGCGAACGGGCGGTTTCGTGGATGTAGCGGCCCCGCGTCTGGTCGTGCGGAACGGGCAGCATGGGAGTGACGAGGGCAATGCGCAGCATCTTGGGCTCGGAGAGCGGAGAAATCGGACAGGCCCGGATTGTCATGGCAAACCATGACAGCGATCGCCGGATGCGCTCAGCGGCGCAAGGTTGGACTGTCGAGTACCAGGGAGGAGCCCTCCAGCCGCACGGCGCCGGGCGGCTGCGCGCTGCCCGCCAGCACGCGGTCGATGGGGCCCACGATGACCGTGCGCAGCCGCTCCGGCGTCCAGTGACGCTGGGCGAAGGCCCGCACCTGTCCCGGGGTGACCGCCTCCAGCCGCTGCGGCCAGCGGGCCAGATGCCCCGGTGCGCCGCCCATGGCCCAGTCGCCACCGATGCGGGCGACCATGCCGCTGGTGGTGTCGAGCTGCCGGGCGAACTCCCCGACCAGCGCCGCCCGGCGGGCCGCCAGTTCCGCCGGTGTGACCGGCTGCTGCACCAGCCCGAGGAGCTGGCTCTGCATCAGCGCGGCCACCTCGGCCGCATGGGCATGGTCGGTCTGCGCCGCGGCGACGAACAGGCCCGTCAGGCGCTGCTGTTCCATCCGACCGCTCACGCCGTAGGACAGGCCGCGCCGGATGCGTACCTCCTGGTTGAGCCGGGCCGAATAGCCCGCGCCCATCACCGCCACCGCCAGCGTGCCAGCCGCGTGGTCGGGCGCGTCGGTGCCGACGAAGGGCGCGCACAGCAGCACGCTGGTCTGGGCCGCCGCCGGCAGGTGGACCAGCAGGGTCGGTGCGAGCACCGGGGCCAGCGCATCCGAGGGGGCCTCGCGGGGCTCGGCCGGCGGTGGCTCGGTGGTCAGGCGCCAGTCGTCCAGCACCGGCCCGACCACCGCCCGCGCGCCCGCCAGGTCGATGTCGCCCGCCAGCACCACGGCCACCCGGTCCGGCCGCACCCAGCGGCGGTGCAGCGCCACGACATCGTCGCGCCGGACGGCCATCACGCTCTCGGCCGTGGTGACCTCGCCCTGGGCATCGCGCCCCCAGGCGGTGCGGTGGGCGACCAGTGCCGCGAGCACCGCCGGATCCTGCCGCCGCAGGGCCAGCGCGTCGCGCATCTGCGCCCGCACGCTCTGCAGGTCCGCCGCAGCCAGCAGCGGATGGCGCAGCAGATCGGCCAGCAGCGCCAGCGCGGCCGGGATCCGGGGCGTGAGCACCGTCATCTCCAGCGCGATCAGGCGCTCCTCGACGCGCACGGTCACCGTCCCGCCCAGCGCCTCGGCCTGCCGGGACAGCGCGACGCCATCGACCGCGCGGCCACGCCGCAGCGCGCCCCGAGTCAACAGCTGCGCCAGCAGCTCGGCACAGCCACGGCGCCCGGGGAGATCGAAGGCCGGTCCGCAGCGCACCAGCAGCGCCACGCTGGCCAGTGGCAGACCGGGGCGCGGCGAGACGATCAGCGTGAGGCCGTTGTCGCCGCGCACCTCCTCGGAACGCGCGGGTACCTGCAACGGCAGGGCCGGGCCTGGCTCCGGCAAGGCCGGCGGCGGCGCCGAGCGCTCGCTGACCCGGGTGACGGCCTGCCCGGCCGCGGCAGACGGCGCGGACCGTGGCCCCGGTGCGCCACAGCCACCCGCGGCCGAGCCCAGCGTCAGGGCGCCGCCGCGCACCAGCCAGTGCCCGAAGCTGCGGCGTTTCATGCCAGCCCCCCGGGCAAGGCCGCGGGCGGGCCCTGCACATAGCGCAAGGCCACCGCCGGCACCCCCAGCACATGCGTGCGCAGCACGCGCTGCACGTCCTCGGCGCGCACGGCCTGCAGTTGCGCCAGTTCCGCGTCCACCGCCCCCGCGTCCTGCCGCCGCACGATCGACCAGCCGACCGCCAGCGCGCGGCCCTCGGCGGTCTGGCGCGCCACCAGCGCCTCGGTAAGCAACTGCGTGCGCACCTTGTCGAGTTCGCCGATCGGGATGCTGCCGTGGGCCAGCCGGTGCACGGCCCGCAGCAGCGCGGCATCCAGCTGCGGCAGCCGGGGATCGTTGCGCGCCTCACCGCCGACCACCGCCGGCCCCGCGGCGATCGCCCAGGCGCTGAGCATGCCGGCGTCGGCATGCAGATCGACGCCAAAGCCCGCACTCTGCGCCAGCCGGGCCCGCTCGACCAGCCCGACCGAGAGGCGGGACGAATCCCCCTGCCCCAGCAAGGCGCCCGCCACGCGCAGCGGCGCGGCGTCCGTGTGGGCTGCGCCCGGCGCCTGCCACAGCAGCGCCAGCGCCGGTGCCGGCACCTGCGGTGCCGACAGGGTGAGCGCCTGCCCGCGCTCGCGGCGTGGCTCCCGCAGCGTCACCCGTGGCACGGGGGTGCCGGGCGCGGTCAGCGGGCCGAAATAGCGGTCCACCCAGGCATCGACCCGTGCGGGATCGATGTCACCGGCCACGATCAGCGTGGCGTTGTCGGGCCGGTAGTAGGTGGCGTGGAAACGCTGCACATCGTCGAGGGTGGCCGCATTCAGGTCCTCGACCCGGCCGATCACCGGATGGCGGTAGGGGTGGACCCGCCACAGGGCCGGCGCCATGGCGTTGAAGAGCCGGCCGTAGGGATCGACCAGCACCCGCTGGCGGAACTCCGACGCCACCACCGCCCGCTCGCTGAGGAACTGCGGCTCGGTGACCAGCAGCTGCGCCATGCGCTCGGCCTCGGCCCAGAGCAGGCGCTCGACGTGGTTGGCCGGCACGACGTTGAGGTAGGCGGTCGCATCCTCGGTGGTGAAGGCGTTGTTCTGGCCCCCCACGTCCTCGGTCAGGCGGTCGAAGGCCTCGTCGGCGAGGTGGCGGGTGCGCTTGAACATCATGTGCTCGAACAGGTGCGCGAAGCCCGAGCGGCCGGGCGGATCGTCCTTGCCGCCGACCCGGTACCAGACCTGCAGCGCGGCCGTGCCCGTGCCAGCGCGCCCGGCAACCGGCGCGTCCGGCATCAGCACCACCTGCAAGCCGTTGCGCAGCAGCCGCACCCGCGGCGACAGCGCCGGCACACGCACCGCAGGCATCGGCGCCTGGGCCTGTACCCGCACCGGCAGGCCCGCCAGTCCGCCGCCGGCCAGCAGGGCCACAGCAGCACCCTGCCGCAGCAGTCGACGGCGTGGCGCCTGCAGGGCCTCAGGGCGCACCAAGGTCGGTGTCCTGTGCATGGTGGAAACGCAGTCCGTTGCGGCCCTCGCGCTTGACTTGGTACATGGCGGTATCGGCACGGCGCATCAACGTGGTTTCGTCCTCGCCATCATCCGGGTAGACGGCGATGCCGATGCTGAAGGACACGTGCAGATTGGCTGCACCGATCCGGTAGGGATGCGCCACCGCCGCCAGAATGTGGCGCGCCACCTCGGCCGCGTCTTCGGCCACGTTGATCTGTGGCAACAGCACCACGAACTCGTCGCCCCCGAGCCGGCAGACCGTGTCGCTGGCCCGCACGGCGCCCTGCACGCTGGCGGCAACCTGGCGCAGCAGTTCGTCGCCCACGTCATGGCCCTGCCGGTCGTTGATCTGCTTGAAGTGGTCGAGGTCCAGGAACATCAGCGCCAGACAGCCCCCGCTGCGCCGGGCCAGTTGCAGCGCCTGCTGCAGGCGGTCCTGCAGCAGCAGGCGGTTGGGCAGACCGGTCAGCGCGTCGTGCTGGGCCTGGCGCGCCAGCGTGCGGGCGAGTTCGTGCGCGGTGGTCGTGTCCTGGAAGGTCGCGACCGCGCCGATCAGGGCGCCACTGTCCGGATCCCGCATCGGCGTGATCGTCTCGCGGATGACGCGGCTGCTGGCGTCCCGGTGCAGCAGCCGGGAGGACTCGCCATTGAGGCAGTGCCCGTCGCGCAGGCAGGCCAGCACCGGATCGACCAGCGGCTCCCCGCTGTCCAGATGGCACCGGCGCACGACCGTGCCATAGAACTGGCCCACGGCCTGCGCGGCGGGCCAGCCCGTCATCGCGACCGCGGCAGGATTGAAGCTGACGATGCAGCCCCGCTCGTCGGTGCCGATCACTGCATCCCCGATGCTGGCCAGCATCACCGACATGCGCTGGAACTGCGCCGACAACTGCTCGGCCAGCCGCTTGCGGGTGACGTCCTCGAGGATGGCCAGCGCGCGGCCGGCACGCCCGCGCGCGTCGCGCTCGCAGGTCGAGGACAGCAGCACGTCGACCAGCTGCCCGTCCCGGCACACCATGCGCAGCTCGATGTCGTGGAGTTCGCCGGTGCGCAGCAGGACCGGCCAGGCCTGCTGGAGCATCCGCTGGCGTGAGGGGCCGTCCAGGAACTCGGTGGCCTGCCGTCCGACGACCTCGTCTGCCGGGTACCCCAGGCGCTCCAGCCAGCGCTGGCTGAC
Organism: uncultured Sphaerotilus sp.; assembly: GCF_963924895.1. Lineage (NCBI taxonomy): Bacteria > Pseudomonadati > Pseudomonadota > Betaproteobacteria > Burkholderiales > Sphaerotilaceae > Sphaerotilus > uncultured Sphaerotilus sp. The sequence goes on along the minus strand of NZ_CAWURG010000022.1, from coordinate 129,329 downwards.
GGCCACGATGCGGCCCTCCGCGTCGATCGAGTGCAGCATCGCGGGCGAGTACTCGTAGAGCTGCCGCAGGCGCTCGCGTTCACGCTCCAGCGCGCGCTGGCGTCCACGCGCCGACTCCATCGCCGCCGCCAGCAGCAGCGGCGGCAGCAGCGCGGCGAGCAGGGGCAGGTGCAGCATCAGCGTGTGCCACTCGCCATGGCCCGGGGGCAAGGCCAGCCCTCCGCGGGCGATGGTGGCCCCGACCGTCAGCGAAACCAGCCAGACCTGCAGCACGACGTCCAGAAACCGCAGCCGCATGGCCGCCGCCAGCATCGGCAGACCCAGGTAGACAAACGGGAACGGCAGGTGCGACAGGGTCAGCGCCGCGGTGGCGATGGACAGGGCCATCATGGCCACCGTCTCGCCGGTCACCAGTTGCCGGACCACCGCACGCACGCCCTCGCCGCTCCAGGTCCGGATCAGCGACAGACCCAGCGGCAGGAGCGCGGAGGTGCCGATCAGGCTGCCCTCGAACCAGGACAGCCACAGCGCGGTGCTGGACTGGCCGTTCACCCCGGAGCCACCCAGCAGCGGCACGGACAGCGTCGCCCCGCACAGTGCGGGCAGCAAGGCGGCCCGGCACCAGACCCGCCAGCCCGCCATCGGACTGCGGTGGATGAGGCGCCAGTCCGCGCTGCGCGACAGCATCCAGCCGCCCAGCACCATCTCGCCCAGGTTGGGCACGGCATACAGCACGGCCGAGCGCAGATCCGCCCCGGCCAGAACGTTGGTGGCCAGCAATCCGGCCGCCAGCGCCAGCAGCGCCGCCCACCACCGCCCGCGCGCCGCCACCAGCAGGCAGCATGCGCCGAAGGCATTGGCATACCAGAGCGTGGCCATGCCGACTTCGCGGCACGACAGTGCGATCGACAGGCCCGCCAGCGCGGCGCAGCCCGCCGCCATCGCCAGATGGGACCACCACGGCGGCCCGACGATTCGGCGATCTACAGCGGGCTGCAGCTCTTCTTCCAGTTCCGATATCACCTGACAACCCCCGACGCATGCGCGATTCAGCGACCGCCCGACCCTATTCTTGGCCGGATACGGCGCAATGACCAATCCGTATCAACGACGAGACCGGCCGCGCCGATCCGGCAACCGCGTCGGCGGCAAATCAGCCGGTACGGCTTGGTCTCGCGATTCTGGCGCCTCCTGATCCGCTCCGGCGGCATCGCGCAAGGCCAAAGCGTGTTCATACAACGCATTGCGGGCGCCGCCTGTCACCTGGGCCGTCAGCGACACCGCCTGTTTGAGGGGGAGTTCGGCCATCAGCGTGCGCAGCAGGTGGTCGGTGGAGACGGCGCCGGCGTCGTCCTGGGCCGCTTCGGAGGCGCCGCGCGCGTGCAGCACCAGCACGAACTCGCCGCGCCGGTGGTCCGCGTCCGCCGCCAGCCAGGCCGGGAACGCGGCGCAGTCCAGCGTGTGGATGTCCTCGAACTGCTTGGTGAGTTCGCGGCAGACGGTCAGGCGCCGCGTCGGCAGCCCCTCGGCCAGCGCGTCGGCCAGGGCCTCGATGCGGTGCGGCGCCTCGAACAGCACGCAGGTGCCCGGATCGCTGTCGAGCGTGCGCAGGTCCTGCGCGCGTGCGGCAGCCTTGGGCGACACGAAGCCGACGAAGCGGAACCCGCCACCCGCCACATCGCCCGCGGCGCTGAGCGCCGTCACCACGCTGCTCGCGCCGGGCAGCGGCACCACGCGGAAGCCCGCGGCCCGCACCGCAGCGACCAGCCGCGCGCCGGGATCGGAGATCGCCGGCGTGCCCGCATCGCTGACGTAGGCCACGCGCTCGCCGCGGGCCAGACGCTCGATCACCAGCGGCGCGGCGGATTCCTCGTTGTGCTCGTGCAGCGCGATCAGCGGCCGGTGCAGGCCCAGGCGCTGCAGCAGCCCGGCGCTGACCCGCGTGTCCTCGCAGGCCACGGCGTCCACCAGCGAGAGCACGTGGATGGCGCGCAGGCTCATGTCGGCCATGTTGCCGATGGGGGTGGCCACGACATACAGTGCCGAGGCGGGGTGCTGCTGGTGCCCCGCTGCCGCGCTGGCGGCTTGCAGGATCAGGGGGGAAACGATGGTGTCGAGGCTCACGGGCAGCAATCGCGAAGAACGCAGGGACAGGAAGGACGTCGGCGATGCCGGCGAGGACCGCGCCTTGGCGCATCTGCAACAGCAGGGACTCGTGCTGGTGCAGCGCAATTATCGGGTCGCCGGTGGTCCGTCCGTCCGCGCCGGCGAAGTCGATCTGATCATGCGCGACCGGGACCGCGAGGGCACGCTGGTGTTCGTCGAGGTGCGCCGACGCGGCAGCTTCGACCACGGGGGCGCCGCGGCCAGCGTGACACGGTCCAAGCAGATGCGGGTCATCTTCGCGGCGCGCCACTACCTGCAGCGCCATTGCCGGGTCTGGCCGCCGTGCCGCTTCGACGTGGTCGCCATCGATGGCGAGTCGCTGACGTGGCTGGTCGCGGCCTTCGATGCCGGCTGATTCAGGTTGATCCGACGCTGAAATCGAACGCTCATCTGGCTGGAATATCATCGGCCATGCTTGAGCAACGCATACAGCAACAGTTTTTCGACAGCGCCGACCTGAAATACGCCGCCGCGGAGGTGCTCACACGCCCCGTGAGCGAAGCCGCCCAGGTGCTGCTGAACGCCATCACGTCGGGCTGCAAGGTCCTCGCGTGCGGCAACGGCGGCTCCGCGGGGGATGCCCAGCATTTCGCCGCCGAGTTCGTCGGCCGCTTCGAGCGCGAGCGCCCGGGGCTGGCCGCGCTGTCGATGTCCACCGACACCTCCATCCTGACGGCGATCGGCAACGACTACGCCTTCGACCAGATCTACGCCAAGCAGGTGCAGGCGCTGGGCCAGCCGGGGGACGTGCTGCTGGCCATCACCACCAGCGGCAACTCGGCCAACATCCTCGAAGCCATCGACGCGGCGCACCAGAAGGACATGGTCGTCGTGGCCCTCACCGGCAAGGGCGGCGGCAAGGTCAACAACGCGCTGAACGAGGGCGACATCCACATCTGCGTCCCGCACGACCGCACGGCCCGCATCCAGGAAGTGCACCTGCTGGTGATCCACTGCCTGTGCGATGCGGTCGATGTCTCACTGCTTGGAGAATGAGCCGATGGCTTTGCTGCTGAACCACTCCCGCCTGTCCCGTCCCCTGTCGGCCATCGTGACCGCTGCGGCCCTGTGCACCGCGCTGGCCGGCTGCGCGCCGCTGCTGGTGGGCGGTGCGGCCGTCGGTGGCGCGATGGTGGTGACCGATCGGCGCAGCTCGGGCATGCAACTGGAAGACGAGACGATCGAGCTGAAGGCCGGCCAGCGCATCCGCGCCACGGTGGGCGAGCGCTCGCATGTCAATGTCACCAGCTACCAGCGCCAGGTGCTGCTGACCGGCGAGGTCTACAACGAGGCGGACAAGGCAGCGATCGAAGCCGCCGTCGGCAAGGTCGACGGCTTGAAGTCGGTGATCAATGACCTGGCCGTGATGTGGCCAAGTTCGACCAGCGAGCGTTCGCGCGACCTGCTGCTGGCCGGCAAGATCAAGGCCACCTTCGTCGATGCGGCCGGCCTGGCGTCCAACGCCTTCACGGTGGTGACCGAACGCGGCGTCGTCTACCTGATGGGCCGCGTGACCGAGGAAGAGGCCACCCGCGCGATCGAGCTGGCCCGCGCGGTGCCCGGTGTCGTGAAGGTGGTGCGGCTGATCGACGTGATCACCCCCGAGCAGCTCAAGAACCTCAAGGGCCGCTGAGCAGCAGCCCTTGAGGCTCAGCGCAGGCGCCGGACCAGGCTGGAGGTGTCCCAGCGCCGGCCACCCAGGGCCTGCACCTCGGCGTAGAACTGGTCGACCAGCGCCGTGACCGGCAGCCGCGAGCCATTGCGGCGCGCCTCGTCCAGCACCAGCCCGAGGTCCTTGCGCATCCAGTCCACCGCGAAGCCGAACTCGAACTGGTCGTCGACCATGGTCTTGCCGCGGTTGTCCATCTGCCAGCTCTGCGCGGCACCCTTGCCGATGACGTCGAGCACCTGCTTCATGTCCAGCCCGGCGTTCTGACCGAAGGCGATCGCTTCCGACAGGCCCTGCACCAGCCCGGCGATGCAGATCTGGTTGACCATCTTGGCGAGCTGGCCCGCGCCACTCTCGCCCAGCAGCGTGATGGCGCGCGAAAACGCCATCGCCACCGGCCGCATCGTCTCGAACGCCGCCGCGTCACCGCCGCACATGACGGTCAGCACGCCATTGACCGCACCCGCCTGACCACCGGACACCGGCGCGTCGATGAACTGCCCGCCCTGTGCCACGGCCAGTGCCGCCAGCTCGCGCGCCACATCCGCCGAGGCGGTGGTGTGGTCGACCAGCAGACCGCCCTTGCGCAGGCCCGCCAGCGCGCCATCCGCACCCAGCACGACCGAGCGCAGGTCGTCGTCGTTGCCGACGCACAGGAAGACGATGTCCGCCTGCTGCGCCGCTTCGCGCGGCGTCAGGGCCATCGCGGCGGACAGGCCTTCGGCCGTGTGCTGCGCCACCCAGGCTTCGGCGCGGGCCGCGGTGCGGTTGTAGACGGTCACGCGGTGGCCGGCGCGCGCGAGGTGGCCGGCCATCGGGCCGCCCATCACGCCCAGGCCGATGAAGGCCACTGCTTGGGGAGGGACAGAGTCGTAGAGTTTGGTCATGGCGTGTCAATAACGGCGGTCTTCAGCGATGCTCAGGCCGCCAGTGTCGGTGGGCTTGCCAGTGCGGGCGCGCATGCTGTTGAGCTTGATCTGCAGCCGCAGATCGTTGACCGAATCGGCATTGCGCAGGGCGTCAGCCTCCGTAATGTAATAGCCTTCGTAGAGATCGAAGAGGGCCTGGTCGAAGGTCTGCATGCCGTGCTCGCGGCCCTTCTTCATCACCTCCTTGATCGCCGACACCTCGCCCTTGAAGATCAGGTCGGAGATGAAGGGCGTGTTGAGCAGGATCTCGACCGCGGCGATGCGGCCCGCGCCGTCCTCGCGGGGGATCAGGCGCTGCGAGACCATCGCCTTCAGGTTCAGCGACAGGTCCATCAGCAGCTGGTCGCGGCGCTCTTCGGGGAAGAAGTTGACGATGCGGTCCAGCGCCTGGTTGGCGCTGTTGGCGTGCAGCGTGGCCATGCAGAGGTGGCCGGTTTCGGCGAAGGCCACCGCGTGCTGCATCGTCTCGCGGTCGCGGATCTCGCCCATCAGGATCACGTCGGGGGCCTGGCGCAGGGTGTTCTTCAGCGCGGCCTCCCAGGTCAGCGTGTCGATGCCGACCTCGCGCTGGGTGATGATGCAGTTCTTGTGCGGATGCACGAACTCGACCGGATCCTCGATGGTGATGATGTGGTCGCAGGCCGCCTCGTTGCGGTGGTCGACCATGGCGGCCAGCGAGGTGCTCTTGCCCGAGCCGGTGGCGCCGACCAGGATGACCAGCCCGCGCTTGACCATCGTGATGTCCTTCAGGATGCTGGGCAGCCCGAGCTTGTCGATGCTGGGCAGGTCCTTCGGGATGGTCCGCAGCACCATGCCGACCTGCCCCTGCTGCACGAAGGTGTTGACGCGGAAGCGCCCGATGCCCTGCGGCGAGATCGCGAAGTTGCACTCCTTGGTGCGCTCGAACTCGGCCGACTGCTTGTCGTTCATGATCGAGCGGGCCAGCGCCATCGTGTGCTGGCTCGACAGCGGCTGCGGCGAAACCTTGACGACCTTGCCGTCGACCTTGACGGCCGGCGGAAAGTCGCAGGTGAGGAACAGATCCGATCCTCCGCGCGAGACCAGCAGGCGCAGCAGATCGTTGATGAATTTGGAGGCCTGGTCGCGTTCCATGGTGGGATTCGTCGGGGGTGGAACGGCGTCAGCCGGGGAAATTCTCGGGCGAACGGGCCTTGGAGCGGGCCTCGGCCGCCGTGATCTGGCCGCGGCGCAGCAGGTCGGCAAGGTTCTGGTCCAGCGTCTGCATGCCCTGGCCCTGACCGGTCTGGATGACGGAGTACATCTGCGCCACCTTGGCCTCGCGGATCAGGTTGCGGATGGCGGGGGTGCCCAGCATGATCTCGTGCGCCGCGATCCGGCCGGTGCCGTCGCGGTTCTTGCACAGGGTCTGCGAGATCACCGCCATCAGCGACTCCGACAGCATCGCGCGGACCATGTCCTTCTCGTCGCCGGGGAAGACGTCGATGATCCGGTCGATGGTCTTGGCCGCGCTCGAGGTGTGCAGCGTGCCGAAGACCAGGTGGCCGGTTTCGGCAGCGGTCAGCGCCAGGCGGATCGTCTCCAGGTCGCGCAACTCGCCCACCAGGATCGCGTCCGGGTCTTCACGCAGCGCCGAGCGCAGGGCCGCCGCAAACGAATGGGTCTGCGTGAACACCTCGCGCTGGTTGACCAGGCATTTCTTGGATTCGTGGACAAACTCGATCGGATCCTCGACCGTCAGAATATGACCATACTCCGACTCGTTGAGGTGATTCACCATCGCCGCCAGCGTCGTGGACTTGCCGGAACCCGTCGGGCCCGTGACCAGCACCAATCCGCGGGGTTTCAGCGCGAGTTCGCCAAACACCTTGGGCGCGTTGAGGTCTTCCAGCGTCAGGATCTTGCTGGGAATGGTCCGGAACACCGCCCCCGCGCCGCGGTTCTGGTTGAACGCATTGACCCGGAACCGCGAAAGCCCTTGAATCTCAAAGGAAAAATCGCACTCCATGCTCTCCTCGTAGCTCTTGCGCTGCGAGTCGTTCATGACGTCGTAAACCATCTCGTGGATGCGCTTGTGCGGCAGCGGATCGACGTTGAGGCGGCGGACATCGCCATGAACCCGGATCATGGGCGGCATGCCCGCCGAGAGGTGCAAGTCTGACGCCTTGTTACGAACTGCAAACGTCAGTAGTTGTGTGATATCCATGCATTTGCTCCTACGGACCAGACGGCCAGTTTGCCGACTTTTCCGGAGGGAAAAGTGACGAAAAATGAAAACTTCGATCCGGATGATTATGACGACCATCACAAGCAACGTACAAGCCACACAAGCGCGGCTAAATCAGGCTTGTTTCACGGCAGGACGTCACCCAGAAACAGTACACCTCCTGGCCGTGAGCAAGTTGCATCCGGCCGAGGCGGTCCGCGAAGCCCACGCGGCCGGACTCTGCGCCTTTGGCGAGAACTACGTGCAGGAAGGCCTCGACAAGATCGCCGCGCTGGCCGATCTGCGCCCCGTGCTGGCGTGGCACCTGATCGGGCCGCTGCAGAGCAACAAGACCCGCGCTGTCGCCGAGGCCTTCGACTGGGTCCACAGCGTCGACCGCCTCAAGATCGCCCAGCGCCTGAGCGAGCAGCGCCCCGACGGCCTGCCGCCACTGAACGTGTGCCTGCAGGTCAACATCAGCGGCGAAGACAGCAAGAGCGGCGTGGCCCCGGCGGACGTGCCCGCGCTGGCCCGCGCCGTGGCCGCCCTGCCCCGGCTGCGGCTGCGCGGCCTGATGTCGATTCCGGAGCCCGAGACCGATCTGGAGGCCCAGCGCCGCCCGCACCGCGCGCTGCGTGGGTTGTTCGACCAGCTCAACGCCGAAGGCCTCGGGCTGGACACCCTGTCGATGGGCATGAGCGCCGATCTGGAAGCCGCCGTCCTCGAAGGCGCCACGCTGGTGCGCATCGGCACGGCGATCTTCGGCGCACGCACCTGAATCGGGGCAACGCATCGCTGCGTCCCCCGCCTTCGTCAAGGTCTGTTCACGCGCCGGGCCTTGAATCGCGCGTGAACAACCACACGTAGGAATGGTCGTAACGCCACAAGGAGCACGTCATGATCAAGATCGATGAACTGCGCGAGGGCTTCGGCTCGTTCTGGGACTCGGTGTCCGAAGGCTGGGACCGCCTGCGCCACACCGCGGCGGGCGCATTGACCCGCTTCAAGCCGGGCGAGCAGACCGCCCTGCCCGAGCGCGCCCAGATCGACGACCCGCTGCATTTCCCGGCGCAGTCCTGGTCCATGCTCGGCAGCGACGTGTTCGAGGACGAGCAGCGGCTGGTCGTGCGCATCGAGGCGCCGGGCATGGAGAAGGACAACTTCACCATCGAGATCAGCGGCGACACGCTGGTGGTGCGCGGCGAGAAGCGCTTCGAGGGCGAAACGACCGAGGGCCGCTGGCGCGTGCTGCAGTGCGCCTACGGGGCCTTCCAGCGCACGGTGCCACTGCCGGCTGCGGTGCGCGGCGACGATGCCAAGGCGAGCTACCGCAACGGCGTGCTCAAGATCGACCTGCCCAAGGTGCAGCCCGGCAAGCCGACATCGGTGAACATCAAGGTCGACTGAGGCACCGGCCAACACCCCACGGCGGCCATCACACCGCGATCGCCGCCGTGTTCTTCACCTCTTCCATCACCACATAGGTCCGCGTCTCGCGCACCCCGGGCAGCGCCCAGATCACCGTGCCGATGAAGGCGCGGTACGCCGCCATGTCGGCGACCCGGGTCTTCAGCAGGTAGTCGAAGCCGCCCGCGACCAGGTGGCACTCCAGGATCTCGGGGCGCACCTGCACGGCCGCGCGGAAGGTGTCCATCACGTCCTGCACCGTGCGGTCGAGCAGCACCTCGACGAACACCATCAGCCCGGCGCCGAGCCTGTTCGGGTCCAGCCGCGCCTCGTAGCCGAGGATGTAGCCGTCGCGCGTGAGGCGGCGCACGCGCTCCAGCACCGCCGTCGGCGACAGGTGCACCGCCTCGGCCAGCTTCAGATTGGAGATGCGTCCGTCGGCCTGGAGCAGTGCGAGGATGCGGCGGTCGATCTTGTCGATGTCGGTGCTCATGGAAAAATATTATCCAATCAATGGCCATTTGATTGGTGAGTTATTCATCTGCATGGCGAATAAGCTGGAGGTCTGCGCCACACCACGCCGAGAGATTCACCATGACGACCACCGCCTCCGCCGTCCGGTTTTCCGACCGCCTGCCCGCCCCCGTGCGCGACGAAACCGCGCAAGTCTCGCGCCTGCTCGGCGAGTTGCAGGGCCGCGTGGACTGGTCCGCCGTGTTCGCCACCGGCACGCCCTGGGTGGACGCCGTGCGCCGCCAGCCCGCGCCGTTCTGGGCGATGGAGTCGGTGCTGCGCGAGTATCCGATCTCCAGCGCGGAGGGGCTCGCGCTGATGCGGCTGGCGGAGGCGCTGCTGCGGGTGCCGGACACCGAAACCGCGCTGGCGCTGACCGCTGACCAGCTGGGCCGCGCCGATTTCTCGGGCCATGCCGCGGATGGGCAGGCCCACCCGATGCTGTCGGGGCTGGCGTCGCAGGCGATCCATCTGTCCAAGAAGCTGCTGCCCGAGGATGGCGATGCGCCGAACGGCGGCGGGTTGCTGCAGCGGCTGGGGGCGAAGACGGTGGTCGCCGCGACGGTTCGGGCGATCCAGTTGCTCGGGCGGCAGTTCGTGCTAGGCCAGTCGATCGGGGAGGCACTGACCCGCGCCGACGCCAACCGCCGCGCCAATCAGCCTGGTGCTGCGCTGATCCGCCACAGCTTCGACATGCTCGGCGAAGGCGCACGCACCGACGCCGACGCGCTGCACTACGGCCGCGCCTACGCCGACGCCATCCGCGCCATCGCCAGCAAGGGCCGCCCGGCACGCCCGGAGGACGGCGACGGCATCTCGATCAAGCTCTCCGCGCTCGACGCCCGCTACGAGCCGGCGCAGTTCGCCACCGTGGCCGAGCGGCTGATGCCCCGCCTGCTCGACCTCGTGAACGCCGCCGCCGCCGCGAACATCAATCTCACCATCGACGCCGAGGAGTCCGAGCGGCTGGAGCTGTCGCTGGTCGTGCTGGACCTGCTGGCGGCGCATGTCGCGGCCACCTTCCCGCAATGGCAGGGGCTGGGGTTGGCGGTGCAGGCGTACCAGACCCGCGCGCCCGAGGTGATCGACGAAGTGACCGCCATCGCCCGCCGCCACGGCCTGCGCTTCATGGTGCGGCTGGTCAAGGGCGCGTACTGGGACGGCGAGATCAAGCGCGCGCAGGAGCTGGGTCTGGCCGGCTACCCGGTCTGGACCGACAAGCGCCACACCGACCTGAGCTACCTCGCCTGTGCGCAGCGCCTGCTGGCCGCGCCCGAGATCTACCCGCAGTTCGCCACCCACAACGCCGGCACCATCGCCGCGATCCTGGAAATGGCCAAAGCACACGGAACGCCCTTCGAGCTGCAGCGCCTGCACGGCATGGGCGAAGGCATCTACCGCGAGGTCATGCGGCGCCCGGACGCGCCGCCGCTGCGCATCTACGCCCCCGTCGGTGAACACCGCGACCTGCTGGCCTACCTCGTGCGGCGGCTGCTGGAGAACGGGGCGAATTCGTCGTTCGTGCATCAACTGGCGGACGAGGCCGTGACGCCGCAGATGCTGCTGGCCTCACCGCTGCGGGCGCCGTCGCGCTCGGTGCTGCCGATGCCGCTACAACTGTTCGGCGCGGCGCGGGCGAATTCGAAGGGCGTCGATCTGGCGGCTGAGCGCGAGCGGCTGCCGCTGCTGGCGTCGCTGGCGGTGCCGATGCCCGCAGCGCCGAATGATGCGAGTGTCCAAGGCGCCGCCGCTGCGATGGACGCGCTGCACGCCGCCCAGCGCGGCTGGAACGCGACACCGCTGACCGAGCGCTGCGCCGTGCTGCTGCGCGCTGCGGACGCGCTGGAGCGGCGCACGAGCGAGTTCGCCGGCCTGCTCGCCCAGGAAGGCGGCAAGACGCTGGGCGACGCCGTGGCCGAGATCCGCGAGGCGGTCGATTTCTGCCGCTACTACGCCGAGCAGGCCGCCGCCCGGCTCGCCCCGCAGACGCTGCCCGGCCCGACCGGCGAGCGCAACGAGCTGCGGCTGCATGGCCGCGGGGTCTTCGTCTGCATCAGCCCGTGGAACTTCCCGCTGGCGATCTTCGCGGGCCAGGTGGTCGCCGCGCTGGTCGCCGGCAACACGGTCGCCGCCAAGCCCGCCGAGCAGACGCCGCGGGTCGCGCAGCGTTTCGTCGAACTGCTGTTGGAGGCCGGCCTGCCGCGCGCAGCGCTGGCGCTGGTCTGCGGCCCCGGCGAGACGGTGGGCGCGGCGCTGGTGGCGCATCGGCGCTGCGCGGGCGTGTGCTTCACCGGCTCGACGCAGGTGGCCAAGGCGATCAACCGCACGCTCGCGCAGAGCGACGGCCCGATCGTGCCGCTGATCGCCGAGACGGGCGGGCTGAACGCGATGCTGGTGGACTCCAGCGCGCTGCCGGAGCAGGTGGTGGACGCCGTGGTGCAGAGCGCGTTCCGCTCGGCGGGCCAGCGGTGTTCGGCGCTGCGGCTGCTGTGCCTGCACGAGAGCGTGGCGGACAAGGTGCTGGAGATGGTCGCGGGCGCGATGGCGGAGCTGGTCTGCGGCGATCCGGCGAATGCTGCGCAGAGCTGGGCGGTCGATGTCGGCCCGGTGATCGACGCCGAGGCGCACGCTGGTCTGAGCCGCCACATCGCCCGGCTGGAACGCGAGGCACGGCTGATCGCCCGCACGCCGCTGCCCGAGCGGCTGGCCGGCACGCACATCGCGCCGGTCGCGTTCGAGCTGAAGTCGATCGGCGAACTGCGCGAGGAGCTGTTCGGGCCGGTGCTGCATGTCGTGCGCTGGCGCGGCGCGGTCGATGCGCTGGTGGACGAGGTGAACGCGCTGGGCTACGGGCTGACGCTGGGGGTCCACACGCGCATCGACGACCGGGCGGTGCGGATCGCGGAGCGGGCGCGGGTCGGGAATGTCTACGTGAATCGCAACATGATCGGGGCGGTGGTGGGGGTGCAGCCGTTTGGCGGGGAAGGTTTGTCCGGGACGGGGCCGAAGGCGGGGGGGCCGCACTACCTGTATCGGTTCTGCGGGGAGCAGACGGTGACGGTCAACACGGCGGCGGCGGGGGGGAATGCGACGTTGTTGGCGGGCGGTCTCAACTGACCTCGTCGGCGTCCTGATCCCGGTACCAGTTCTCGGTTCGCAGCCCCGGCACCCGCTCGAACTCGCGCAGATTTCGCGTCACCAGCGTCAGCCCACGCGCCCGAGCCTGACCGGCGATGAGGATGTCGTAGGCACCGATCGGCGTGCCCTGCGCCGCCAGCCATGCGCGGATGTCGCCAGCGTGGCGCGCATCCTCCGTGTCCAGCGCCAGCACCTCGAAGCGCAGCGCATCCACCACCGCCAGATTCCGCTCGCGCCGCTGGCTCTTGAAGGCACCGAAGTACAACTCGTGCATGACGATGGCGCTGACCACGACATCCGTCGGCGCCTGGGCATGAAGCCGGCGCGACACCGGGCCGCCCGGCGTGTTGAGCACGGCAATCACCGCATTGGTGTCGAGCAGATAGCGCATCCGTCGGTCCACCCGTCAATCGAAGAGTTGGTCCAGCGCCGCGCGGTCCTGCGCATGCGGTGGCTCGCTGGCCGCCTCCACGAAATCCGCATCCAACGGACCGGCCAGCGCATCCAGCCAGGCCCAGTCGGCGGTCATGGGTTCCAGGATCACGGCGTTGCCATGTCGGCGGATGCGAACCTCGCTGCCTTCGATGCGGAAGTCCTTGGGCAGCCGGACCGCCTGTGAGCGGCCAGACCAGAAGAGTTTGGCGGTGTCCATGGGGAAGCTCCAGAATGTCTTGCACCGAAATAGGTAGCAAAAAGATATACCAATGACATCGGCGACGCAAGCGGTGCGTTCAGGTTCGTTCAGGCGAAGCAGCTCGGTAAACTGGTTCCATGACACACCCCACCGCCCCCACCCACCCCACCCTCGCCTTCGTCGGCGGCGGCAACATGGCCACCGCCATCCTCGGCGGCCTCGTCCGCAGCGGCACGCCCGGCGCGAACCTGATCGTCCTCGACCCGAACGCCGACCAGCGCGCCCGCCTGGAGCGCGACTTCGGCGTGCGCACCCTCGCCGCCGCGGACGCGACGCTGGCCGAAGCCGACGCTGTCGTCTGGGCCGTGAAGCCGCAGAGCTTCGCCGAGGCCGCTGCCCCGTGCGCCGCCCATGTCGGCGGCGCGCTGCACCTGTCCGTGATGGCCGGCATCCGCAGCGACGCCATCGCGCAGGCCACCGGCTCCGACCGCGTGGTCCGCTCCATGCCGAACACGCCCGCGCTGATCGGCCAGGGCATCTCGGGCCTCTACGCCCGCCCCGCCGTGACCGCCGCCGAGCGCGCGCAGGTCGAAGCGCTGCTGGCCCCGACCGGCGACGTGGTGTGGGTCGAGCGCGAAGTCGATCTGGACGCCGTGACGGCGCTGTCCGGCTCCGGCCCGGCCTATGTGTTCTATTTCATCGAGGCGATGGTCGCCGCCGCCGAGCGCATGGGGCTGAACGCCGCGCAGGGCAAGCAGCTCGCGCTGGCGACCTTTGGTGGTGCCACCGAACTGGCGCGCCGCTCCGACGAAACCCCCGCCACATTGCGCGAGCGCGTCACGTCCAAGGGCGGCACGACCTACGCCGCGCTGACCACGCTCGACGCCCGCGAGGTCAAGGCCAGCTTCGTCGACGCAATGCTAGCCGCCCAAGCTCGCGCGCGCGAGCTTGGCGACGAGTTCGGGCGCTGAGGCCAGCGGGCGGGCCGTTGGCTCTCAGTTCGAGAGATCTGTTGACGGCCCGAAGCGATGCAATGCACTGCGTACCTGAGCCCCCAAGTAAGCTCACCCGCTCCTGCAGCCACACCACCTGCTCGCGCAGCTGCGTCGGCTGCTAGCCCAGCATCAGCGGCTTGGCCGACGGGTCTTCGGGCGGGTACGTGCTGCTACGCCACGAACAGGTCATCTGCAACCTCGGCCTCATCAGGAAAGAAGCTCGAGTGCTTGATGCACGGCGTTAATCGTGGGAAGCTGATCTTGCCTCAGCCCGAGGCGGGCTGAGTGGCCCGGAGATTTTTCGAGAAGTGCTCTGTCGATACTGCAGTTAAATATTACTTTAAAAATCCATAATCCACGACTTGGGGCCTAATTTTCAGACTGAGTTTCTCATAAGCTTCTTTGAGACCAGAATAGTCTTCCGTTCCATTTGCTTCAAAAGCTTTTCTTATTTGATACCACCCAACATCAGGGCGATTCAGCTTAAACTCATCCCTAATTCTTTTCTCAAACTTAACCGAGTGGAACCGCATCCATAATTTTCGCCCTTCATCCAGAACTGCTTTGGCCTCCTTGCTGAATTTCAGTTTTGAGATGTATTGGCTCATGAAATCGGATTCAAAGCGTCCGCTTGCTCCAACCTCTGATTCTGTGAAGGGGATGAAGTGATTCACCAAGGACCACTTCCTACAGCTCCACTCCAAGCCCTCTGCACCGGCACTTAGGTTGCTTGTGTTAAAGAGCATCCAGACTAGACAGTCGGCTTTGAACTCGCTGGAGGGCTCTTCTCTGGGCTGCAAGAACTGGTCACGGTCATTCAACCAAGTTGGCTTGATGATCCTTCGCACCGTGAAAATGATTGCTGCCTTCCAGAGGTTTTCAGCGGTCACGAAGAAGGCGCCAGCATTCCCGTATCCTGAGGACAGAAGCGCCGTTCCTTGGGAAGCATGTTGCAAGTCGTTCCCGAAAACGATCATGCTCCCGATGGCACCATCAGCCCACTTTGACCCTCTCACGTCCTTGGTGCTGGTGGTGGGTGTGATGGCATTCTTCAGCGGCAAGGCATCTTGCTTGTTCGATCTCGGCCGAACAAACCACTCACTCAGAGGCTGCTGCCCGGGCTCGTTGTAGAATATTTTCTCCCCTACGAACTCGCCATTTCGGTCCAGGGCCTTAGTCTTGATTTCGTTGGCGCCTTCCTTCTTGCTCAGATCCCAGACCAAGAACCCGATTGGGAAATCTCCCTTCAATCCGTCAAATGCCTTGCTGTGGACCACGAGGCCATCAAGATACTTGGCTGTCCATTTCTGCCTGAATTCCTTGAAGTTCGGCGCATTAACATACTTTAGCTTGCTGAACATCGCCACTGTAGAGTTGGGAAGTTCTTTTTGAATTCGCACCAAGAACTGAACAAAAAGCTCTCTTGCAGCATAGCCAAGATCACCCATCAAAGCGCCGATCTTGGTGTTTGCCACTCCTGATTTTTGTTCTGAATTCTTACCCGCCGAATCTGTAATGTTGTCAACATTCATGGCTTCTGCATATGGCGGATTAATAAGGACCAGAATCTTTTTTGCACCCTTTTTCTTGGCTTTTGCATCAGCAATAGCTTGTTGAAGCTCTTTTGGTAGCCTCTTGGTTAGAGAGTAATCAATTTCCCCAAATTCTGCAATATCATCATTCAGATAGTCATACTGAAACTTAGTAGCAGCCACGCAAGTACGACTAGCATTCATGATCTTCAGATCCGATTGATCCAAAGTACTCATGAAAACATTTCTGTAATTAGAGTGCTTCACCTCTAAATTACCAACACCGCAGCACATATCCCAGACAATATAATTCTTCTGCCAGTTCTTTCCGAGAGTTTCCGTCAAGAAGTCATAGGCTCTATCCACGATGTGCAAGGGAGTGTAGAAGGCCCCCTTGAAGGATCGTTCATCCAGAGGCAAGAGGCTATCTCTTCTTTCCAGCAGATAGCTTCTGTATTCCTCATCTGGGGGCCGGTGATAGATAGACCAGAAGCTTCGATAACCCCTCTCGCTGGAAAGCTCATAGGTCTTCCCATTGAGAAGAAAGACAGGCTTTTCGTCTTCGTGCAGAAGTCTTGCTTCTAAGTCTTTGACCGCTGCTTTGACCCCATCGTGCATGATGTCTGCAAAGAAAAGAAGGGCATAGTCAGTTTCACTGACTCCCTCAATTTCACAACCGATCATTTCTACCCACTTATCAAAAACCTGTCTGAGGTTGTCAGGTGTAATGGGTGTGCGGACAATTTTTCCGCCCTTGATAGCTGTTTTTACAGTTGAAATAAACTCCTTTTCGTGGCTATCAATTTTGTAGACCACGAAGTGGGTTTCAATGTAGGGAGCAGCTTGGGTAGCGATTTTCTGGTCAACTTGAGAAGCTGACTTAGGCCACTTGATTGATTTATCAGTCATGATGGGAAGCGCTTTGGCTGTCTCCATGATGGCTGCTTTTTCTCGGTCAATCACTGCCAAAAGAGGGGGAATGTGCTCCCCCCTCTTTCTGGCATCACGAACATAAAAAAGAAGCTGCGCGAACATCAGCACCGGGGGTTTTGACTTATCTTTAGCCTCAAACCAAACCTCATCAGTTCGAATATCAATGAGACCCTTGGTATATGATTTCAAGCCAAGTGCTTTGATGTACGCATCTTTGACGTCTTCCTCTGATTTTGCTTTTGCAAGGGCTGCAGTGAGGCTCATTTGTCTTCCAGGTTCTTCTTGAGAAAAAAATAGCGCCTACATATTAGGCAAATTTGGATTATTCAATATTTTCAACAGCGGGCAGATTGTCAACAACTCACTTTTGATTTCGACCCCGACCACCAAATCAAGTGTTATCACTATCCCTGTGTAACGCCGCGCTAGCATAGCGATTTCCATATTTTCCGTCTACGGACTCGTTACCCCACCGTCCGCGCCGCCTCTCTATCGCACCCCCCCCGCCGCCACCTCCGCCGCCACCCGCACCGCCTGGCTCAGCAGGTGCTGCCGAAACACCCGCGCCACCGGGCTAAGCGCGCGACCTTGGCGATGCACCACGTGCCATTGTCCGGGAATCGGTAACCTTCGACCGGCAGCATCTGGACCCCATGTTCGCGCGCCCGGCTGTGCAGCGTGTGCGCCGACAGCACCGACAGACCGAGCCCCCGGCCACCGCCTCCTTGATCGCCTCGTTGCTGCACAGCTTCAGGCGAAACTGCGGCCGGAAGCCCGCAGCGCGGAAATGCGCGTCCGCAGCCATGCGCGTGCCCGAGCCACGCTCGCGGAGGACGCGGAGGATGAAGCGCTCGCCAGCCAGAGCGTCAAGCACCAGCTCTGGGGCCTGCGCCAACGGGTGATCGCCCGGCGCGATCAGCACCAGTAGATTGGGCAGGAAGACCGCGTCATCCAGCGCCAGGTCGGTGGGTGGCATCGACATGATCGCCAGGTCGTCACGCTGCTCGCGTAGGCGCTGCACCACACCGTCGCGGTTGAGTACCTCCAGCCGGATGTCGATGTCCGGGTACTGCGCGCAGAAGCCCCCGAGCACGCGCGGCACGAAGTACTTCGCGGTGCTGACCACCGCCACCCGCAGCCGGCCACTGGCCAGCCCTTTCCACGCAGCGAGCTGCTGCTCCCAGTCAACCCACGCGAACCGGCTGCTCAACACACCCGAGAAGCTGCGCGACTACTTCGAGAAGCTCGGCAGCCGCGAGGAACTCAGCATCGCGCTGCACGACAAGACGCTGCTCGTCCAGGATCTGCCGGGGCGGCTCTGCGCGCTGGGCGGCATCTACAACTGGCGCTTCATGGTCGATGGCGAGTTGCTGAACTTCGAGGCGCGCTTCAGCTACGTCGTCGATCTGGCCCGACCGCAGCCGATCCTGCACCACCACTCGTCGCAGATTCCGCGCATGTTGTGAGCGACAGCGGAGGTGCGCTGACAGCACACACCTGGGGGGTTTTCGTGCTTACCCGGATGTTCAACCCTTGCCGGCCATGTAAGACCGCCGTCAAGTACAGAGAACTCCATGCACAAAACGCATGAAATCCCCTGAAACCAGCCCCCAGCCTTGACTACAGTGGCACCGATGACGCGCCAGCCGGGTTCCACCAGATCCCTGTGGTGGCGCGATCTTCATCCAACTCGCATCAACGAGGCCACAACATGCAAGAACCCCTGTCCTACGTCACACCCGGTCCGCACAGCGCCTGGGGCACCTACCTCCTGCAGGTCGACCGCGTCCTGCCCTACCTCGGGTCGCTGGCCCGCTGGTCCGAGACGCTCAAGCACCCCAAGCGGGCGCTGATCGTCGACGTACCGATCGAGATGGACGACGGCACGGTGCGCCACTTCGAGGGCTACCGCGTGCAGCACAACCTCAGCCGCGGACCCGGCAAGGGCGGCGTGCGCTTCCACCCGGATGTGACGCTGGAGGAAGTGATGGCGCTTTCCGCCTGGATGACGGTGAAGAACGCCGCGGTCAACCTGCCCTACGGTGGGGCCAAGGGCGGCGTCCGGGTCGATCCGCGCCAGCTCTCGCACAAGGAACTGGAGCGCCTGACACGCCGCTACACCAGCGAGATCGGCCTGATCATCGGCCCGCAGCAGGACATCCCGGCACCCGACGTGGGCACCAACCCGCAGATCATGGCCTGGATGATGGACACCTACTCGATGAACGTCGGCGCCACCGCCAGCGGCGTCGTCACCGGCAAGCCCATCCACCTCGGCGGCTCGCTGGGCCGGGTCAAGGCGACCGGGCGCGGTGTGTTCGTCACCGGCCGGGAAGCGGCGCGGCGCATCGGGCTGAACCTGGATGGCGCGCGCATCGCGGTGCAGGGCTTCGGCAATGTCGGCTCGGCGGCGGCGGAGCTGTTCACCGGCGCGGGCGCCAAGGTCGTCGCCGTGCAGGACCACACCGGCACCATCGCCAACCCGAACGGCATGGACATGGCTGATCTGATGGCGGTCGTGCGGCGTGATGGGGGCGTCGGTGCCTATACCGGGGCCGAGCGGATCGACGACGAAGCGTTCTGGGACACGGACTGCGACATCCTGATTCCGGCCGCGCTCGAAGGCCAGATCACCGTCGCCCGCGCCAACCGCCTGAAGGCCAAGCTGGTGCTCGAAGGCGCCAACGGCCCGACGATGTTCGACGCGGACGACGTGCTGACCGAGCGCGGCATCCTGGTCGTGCCGGACGTGATCTGCAACGCAGGCGGCGTCACGGTGTCCTACTTCGAGTGGGTGCAGGACTTCTCCTCGTTCTTCTGGACCGAGGACGAGATCAACGTGCGCCTCGACAAGATCATGGTCGAGGCCCTGCGCAAGATCTGGGACATGGCGGACCACCACCGCATCACGCTGCGCACCGCGACGTTTGCCGTGGCCTGCGAGCGCATCCTGATGGCACGCCAGGAGCGCGGTCTGTACCCCTGACCCAGCGGATCGGCTACATCAGCCGCGGATCGAAGGTGAACGCGGTGTCATCGACGATCCGCACCTGCAGCATCTGCGGGTGCAGCGGGTTGAGCAGCAGATTCCGCTCGATCGGGATCACCGCCGAAGGCACGCTCAGCGCCGGGCTGCGCCGGCTGGCGAGCCAGTCGCTGCCCAGCACGGCGAGTTCATCCGGCGCAGGCACGGCCGCCCAGCGCGCGGGCAACGCCGCCACGTCGAGCTGCTCGACCAGCAGGTCATCGGGCACCTCCAGCGTCAGCAGGCGCAGGTCGTCCGGCGCGTCGAGCGGATCGACGTGGACCAGCACCTCCAGCGCGGCCAGCGCCGCAGAACTGGCGGCATAGACGATCGGCCGGCCGCGCCGGTGCCAGCGACCACTGACGTAGAGGCCGCCGATCCCATCCAGCGCGGTGGCGACGAACGGCTGGCGGCAGATGCGCCAGACCTTCACGGGCGCCCCGGCATCAGCTGAAGATGCCGTGGTTCAGGCGGAGCAGCACGTCCTCGATCTGGTGCGCGCCGATGTCGGTGTCGAGCAGGTCGAAGGGCACTTCGCCGCCCAGCGCCCGGTTCGGCGACTTGAGCCAGCGGCGCGCCTTGTCGGCGTCGCCCAGCACCTCGGTGGCCATCTCCACCGCGCGGGTCAGGCGGTAGAGCCGGTCGGACTCCTGCGGCGTGAAGCGGAGTTCGGTCTTGCGGCGGGCCAGCGTGCGCAGCGGGATGCCGAGCACCTGCGTCATCTGCTGCGGGGCCATGTCCAGCTGCGAGGCCACCGACTCGAAGACCGAGAACGGCAGGCCCTGGCGCACGGCGTTGCGGGCTTCGAGAAGTGTGTTTGCCATCTGGCCATCCTACCACTGCCAAACGGCAAACTGGTGTCCACCACGACGACGGCGGGCTGCCGGGCTACATGGAGGAGGTGGGGTTCGACCCGCTGACCGGCAACATGGAACGACCGCCGGCGGTGGCAGAGGCAGCCGACGCCGAACGCTGACCTGGCTGCACCAGACGGATCCAGTTCGGGCGGTTGTAGAGGAAGGCCAAGCCGATCCGGTTGGCCAGGTGGAAGGCGCCCATCGCGATCACGATGACCGACACCAGCGAGATGGTCGCGACCAGACTCGGGCTGCGGCCGATCGGCGAGTTCTGCAGCGCCGGCACGATGACGATCATCGGCAGGTAGAAGCCGAGGTAGATCGCGATCGAGTTCTTGCCCAGCGTGTTGAGCCAGCCCGCCCACGGGTGCGAGGACACCAGCGAGGCGATCACGACCACCGCACTGATGCCCATGAAACCGGCCAGCAGGTTCACCGAGAGGTATTCGGTCAGCCCCAGCTTGACCAGCACGCCATTGAGCACCGCCCAGACCAGCAGCCCGGCGATGGCCGGACGGCGGTGTTCGCGCGCCCAGTCGGCCAGCGCGAAGAACTGGCCGGAGAAGACGTGTCCGACGTAGAAGAACAGGAAGAACATGCCGAACCGGTCCACGTGGTAGATGCCGGTATTCAGCGGGAAGAGATGCATCAGCACCGCCGCCGGCACCATGATCCAGACCGGCACCTGGCGCAGCAGGCGCGTCGCCACGAAGTAGACCGACAGCATCATGATGAACCACAGCATGCCGAACGGGTCGTACAGGTGGTAGAGCAGCGCGGTCACGGCCTCGCCCAGGCTCGCGGGCGTTTCCTGGCCGAGCAGCCAGGTCACCGGCAGCACGATCAGCGTCCAGAGCACGAAGAAGTACAGGTAGTGCACGACCTTGGTGTCGAGGTAGTGCCGCCACGGGCGGTCGATCACCTGCGACAGGAACAGCCCGGAGATCAGGAAGAAGTCCGGCATCCGGAATGGCTTGGCAAACACGACGAAGTAGCCCAGCCAGCCAGCCTGCCCCTTCGCCACATGCCCCTGCATCGTCCCGGCAATCCACATGGCGACCACCGCGACGATGCAGAAACCCTTGGCGAAGTCGACCCAGGCGTACCGGCTTCGGGGCTTGGAAAGTCGTTGATCAGTCATGGCAGCGATCCTGTCAATGTGCGCATGCTGCCAGTCTAGAAGCCCGATGAGGGGTACAGACCCCCCGCATTCACACACCTGAACCCACCATGACACGAAGCTGAACGCAATATTTTCAAGTCAGACGTGAACTATGCCCTATACGTCATCGCCATCACTTGATATAGAAAATTCATCCCCAACTTCTTCAGATTCGGCATCTCCGACTACGGGCGCCGCACCACGGCGGCCTTTGCGCGCCTTGCGTTCCTGGCGCGCTGCCTCGGCAATCGCGGCCTCCGCCGCCCAGACCAGGAACTCCTCGGGCGATTCGAGCGTGATGCGGCCCAGGATGCCGTTGCGAAAATCGTGGATGAGGATTTCTGCGGCTTTTTGCAGATTGATCTTGCCACCCCCCAGCACGGCCCCCCGCTTGCGCCCGATCGCCGCGAGCAGTTCCTCGTCGTTCAGGGCGTCGGTGTCGGTCAGCTTGTAGCGGGCCTCGACCTGACCGGCGTAGTCGCGGCGCAGGGTCGCCAGCAGTTCGACCGCCACCAGCTCCTCGTCCAGCGCGTTGCGGCCGATCGCGCCGGTGGCCGCCAGGTTGTAGCCGCCCTTCTCGATCGTGATCTTCGGCCAGAGCATGCCGGGCGTGTCGTACAGATAGAAGTCGCTCGCCAGCGCGATGCGCTGCTCCAGCTTGGTGATGCCGGGCTCGTCGCCGGTCTTGGCCGCGCGCTTGCCGACCAGGGTGTTGATGAGGGTGGACTTGCCGACGTTGGGAATGCCGCAGATCAGCACCCGCATCGGCTTGGCCATGCCGCCACGCAGCGGCGCCAGGGCGCGGCAGGCGGTGATCAGGCGCTGGGCGGGCGCGGTGATGCTGGCGTCCAGACCGAGCGCCTGCGTCTCGGGCAGGCTGTTGTAATGCGCCAGCCACAGTTCGGTGCGCGCCGGGTCGGCCAGATCCTGCTTGTTGAGCACCTTGAGCGCCGGCTTGCCCTGCGTCAGTTGGGCGAGCAGCGGGTTGGCGCTGGAGCCGGGTGCACGGGCGTCGAGCAATTCGATCACCACGTCGATGCCGTCCTTGACACGCGCGGTGATGGCCTTCTTGGTCAGGTGCATGTGACCGGGAAACCACTGGATGGACATCTGCAAAATCTTTCTGTGTCGAGGAACGGGGGGATGAACGGACTGCGGAACAACGGGAGAATAACGGGATGAAAACCTACACCCTAGAAGTCCAGCGCTACAAGGCCGCTGCCAGCCACCACGGGCTGGTCAACATCAAGCTCGACGGCCTGCTGGTGCCGCGCCCGACCCCGGAGGGCCAGGAGCCGGCCCACGTGCTGAGCATGAGCGAGGCCGATGCGCGCTCGCTCATGATGCTGCTCAAATCACAGTTTCTGGAGATCGACAAGCGCAAGGCACGCAGCCAGCGCTGAACCCGGCGCTGGCGGCCTTGGCGGCGGCACGCAGACCTCAGTCGCGGGTCGGCGTGATCTGCTCGGCGTAGTCGTAGAGCGCGCCGAGGATCTCCTGGGCGCGCTCGTCGTCCTCGTGCGCCTGACCGAGGGTGTCGATGCGCTCGAAGAACTGCGCCACGGTCTGCGCGCCACCCTCCCCGTCCAGCAGCCGCGCCGCGCAGTGGGCCTGCCAGCGCTGGCGTTCGGTGTCGGTGAGGGTCTCGGGGAAATTCCGGGCACGGTAGCGCCAGAACAGCTCGTCCAGCCGCGGATCGTCGAAAGCCGGCGCGCGGCCCGCGGGCAACTGGTCCGGCTTCAAGCCGCGCAGGCGCACGAGGCGGCGGCGGTCCTCGTTGTCCAGGAAACCGCCGTACAGGTCTTCGTCCACATCGGTCGCTGGCGTCCCATCCACCACCGGCCGGGCATACACCTCCTGCCAGATGCCGCCCAGCGTGCGCACCTGCAAGGCGGCGGTTTCCGCATGGCGCAGGCACTGGGCCATGTCGATGCCCCAGTGGGCGGCACGCTCGGCGGACAGCGTCTTGAGGTTGGCGATCACGACCGACGACTTGTTGAGGTGGATGGTCTTGATCGGCAGCCGCGTGACCCCTTCCGGCAAGGCGTCGGCGCGGGTGAACAGGCGCTCGCGGATCTGCGCGGCGCTCAGGCCCAGCAGTTCGGCCGGGTCGTGCGCCAGATCCCAGACGATCAGCTCGTTCTTGTTGGTCGGGTGCGTGGACAGTGGCCAGACGACCGCCAGATTGCCGCGTTCGGCGCCGTACATGCCCGAGACATGCAGGAAGGGCTGCCCCTGGCGCTGTGCGCGGTCGATCTCGGCGGCCACGGCGTCCTTCTTGCGCAGCGCGAGGCAGAAGTCGAACAGCCGCGGCTGCCGGTCGCGGATCAGTCGGGCCAGCGCGAGCGTGGCGCGCACGTCGGACAGCGCGTCGTGCGCCGCTGCGTGGGCGATGCCGTTGGCGGCGGTCAGGTGTTCGAGCTTGAAGGACGGGCGGCCATCTTCATGGCGCGGCCAGACGATGCCGTCCGGGCGCAAGGCCCAGGCGCAGCGCACGAGGTCGACCAGGTCCCAGCGCCCGCAGCCGTTCTGCCACTCGCGCGCATAGGGATCGATCAGGTTGCGCCAGAACAGGTGGCGGGTGACCTCGTCGTCGAAGCGGATCGAGTTGTAGCCCAGGCCGATGGTGCCGGGCTGGGCGAGCTGCTCCTCGATGGCGCGGGCGAAGGCGTGTTCGGGCAGGCCCTGTTCCAGGCAGTGCTGGGGCAGGATCCCGGTCAGGAGACAACTCTCGGGATCGGGCAGATAGTCCGGCGCGGGCTGGCAGTGGAACATGACCGGCGCGCCGATCTCCTGCAGTTGGGCATCGGTGCGGATGCCGGCGAACTGGGCGGGACGATCGCGTCGTGGCACGCGCCCGAAGGTTTCGTAGTCGTGCCAGAGGTAGGTGGAATCAGCCATGGGCGGCACCTTAACCGATCAGGGAAACGCCGCGGATCAGAGCCCATCGGTGCGGCGCACGAAACTGGCGAAGCGCGGCACGCCGTGGCTGGTCTGGCCGCGAAACCGGTACACGATGAGGGAGCCGACGGGTGGTGGAGCGCGCCGCTCCTCGTCGGTGAAGCCGGAGCCGACCAGGAAGACGACACCGTCGGCGTTGCGCACCTGCAGGGCACCGAGCATCCCCGCCAGACGGCCCTGCCCCGGCGTGTAGCCGATCACCTGCGCATCGTCGTCGTGCACCGGCTTGAGCTTGAGCAGCACCTCGCTGCGTCCGCCGAGGTTGGGGGCGTCGGCACGGTGCAGCATCAGGCCCTCGCCGCCGACGTCGAGCACTTCCCGCAGGCGCTCCCGCAGTTCCGCGCGGTCGGCCACCACCACCTGCGCGACAGCGTGCAGTTGTGGCCACTGCGCCAGCTCGACGATCTGCCGGATGCGGGCCGCGCGCTCGTCGAAGCGGCCGCCAGCACGCTGCATCTCGAAGACGAGGTACTGCACCGCATCCCACGCTCCCGGTTCCGGCCGGCGTCGGCGAACCAGCGCGGAAACCTCGTCAAAGCGACCGCGGCCGAGCCAGAGTTCGCCGTCCAGGACCTCGTTCGGCAGGCGGGCCAGAAAGTCCCTGGGCACGTCCAGCGTCTGACCGGTGCGGGTCCGCAGCACGCGCCCATCCCACAGCGCCCGCACGCCGTCGAACTTCTCGCTGACGAGAAAACCGCTCGGATCGACATCGGGGTCGGCCGTGCGCGCCAGCAGCACCCCCGACGACTGCCCGATGCGTGGCGGCTCGATCTCCTTGATCTGGGCCACCGCATCCCAGACAGCACCCAGCCAAGTCCCCAGACCGCCCAGACCGGCGACCAGCAAACCTCTGCGGCGACGAAATTCACCCAAGACCGACATGTTCAAGCTCCCCTTGCACCGATAAAGATCTGATTCGCGCATTTTTCACTTTTGCGTTGACATGCATCATGAATCGAACCATTTGGTACCGCACCACTTCCGAGGGGGGAGAAATGGGGGACAGGGAAAACACGCAGTGACAGTGCTTCAGGCTTTGCACTTGCCAGTCCATCTACACTCATTGGCGTGCGCAGGAAGCAGACAGCCAGTCGTGACCTTGGAACGCTCCTGGCCGAACATGCAGCGGACCACCGGCTCGACGGAGGAGCGCTGGTCATGGGATCGGCTACAACACTGAATTGATCCAGCAACCTTGAGGGTAGAGAAGCGATGAAAGTCACCGTCATTGGCACCGGCTACGTCGGACTGGTGACAGGCGCATGCCTGTCGGAGATGGGCAACCATGTGGTGTGCCTGGACGTGGATCCCGCCAAGATCAAGATCCTCAACGACGGCGGCATCCCGATCCATGAGCCAGGCCTGCTGGATGTCGTGCGCCGCAATGTCGCCGCCGGCCGCCTGGAATTCACCACCGACGTCGAACGCTCGGTCGCGCACGGCACCATCCAGTTCATCGCCGTGGGCACCCCGCCGGATGAAGACGGCTCGGCCGACCTGCAGTACGTCACCGCCGCCGCGCGCAACATCGGCCGCACGATGACCGACTTCAAGGTCATTGTCGACAAGAGCACCGTGCCGGTGGGCACGGGCGACAAGGTCCGCGCCGCCATCGCCGACGAACTCGCCAAGCGTGGTCTGGCGGAGATGGAGTTCGCGGTCTGCTCGAACCCGGAGTTCCTGAAGGAAGGTGCGGCGGTGGCCGACTTCATGCGCCCGGACCGCGTGGTGGTCGGCGCCGAGGACGAGCGCGCCATCCTGCTGATGCGCGCGCTTTACCAGCCCTTCGTGCGCAACCGCGACCGCCTGTTCATCATGGACGTCAAGAGCGCGGAATTCACCAAGTACGCCGCCAACGCCATGCTGGCCACCCGCATCAGCTTCATGAACGAGCTGTCGCGCCTGGCCGAGAAGGTCGGCGCCGACATCGAACTGGTACGCGTGGGCATCGGCAGCGATCCACGCATCGGCACGCACTTCCTGTACGCTGGGGCGGGCTACGGCGGCTCCTGCTTCCCGAAGGACGTGAAGGCGCTGGCCATGACCTCGGCCGAGATGGGCATCCCCTCGAAGATGCTCAAGGCGGTCGAAGAGGTCAACGAGGAGCAGAAGATGGTCCTCGTCAACAAGGTGGTCGCCAAGTACGGCGAAGACCTGTCGGGCAAGACCTTCGCGATGTGGGGTCTGGCGTTCAAGCCGAACACCGACGACATGCGCGAGGCACCGAGCCGGGTGATCATCGGCGAGTTGCTCAAGCGCGGCGCGAAGGTGCAGGCGTATGACCCCGTGTCAGCCGCCGAAGCGCAGCGCGTGATGACGGGCTGGGACGGTCTGAGCTATGCCGACGGGCAGAAGCAGGCGCTCGAAGGGGCCGATGCGCTGCTGATCGTCACCGAGTGGAAGGAGTTCCGCACGCCGGACTTCGAGGCCATTCGCGACAGTCTCAAGGACAAGGTCGTCTTCGACGGGCGCAACCTGTACGAGCCGGAGCTGATCCGCTCCTTCGGGCTGACCTACCTGTCCATCGGCCGGAACTGACGGACCACCAGACGGACGGTCCGTTCACAGGACACAACGAAACGGGCGCCTTGGCGCCCGTTTTTGTTATCGCAGCATGGCCTGACCAAAGCAGCTGTAGGTCGTCGCGCTGTACGGCGCCGTCAGACCGTTGTTGCCGTTGGTCGACGAGACACTGCGCTCGCTCCAGTTGACGCCACAGCCCACATCGACATTGCGCAGGACGGCGTACTGCACGTTCAGACCCAGGCTGTTGGTCCTGTCGCTGGCCGAGGAAGGCAACACGCCATTGCCGATGGTCAGGGAATTGTCCAGCGAGCGGCGGGCATGCGCCAGGGTGCCGGTCATGGCGATCTTGGACGTGACTTCCCACTGCGTGGTCAGTCCCAGCGTCGTGGTGATCGCGCTGTTGGACGAGGCCACGTTGATCGCACCGGTCGTGAAGTCATAGCTGCCGTTGCTGGAATCGCGTGTCAGGTTCAGGCTGGTCGAGAGCTTGCCTGTGGGCTTCCAGTTCCAGCCGAGCGCGCCGGTCCAGCTGTTCGTGTTGCTATCCACGAGCGACTGGTGCTGCTGCGTCAGGCTCACACGGCCGTTGAACGTGCTGGCACCACCGGGGTTGATGATGGCCGAGAAATCCAGGTCGTTGCGACGGACCTCGTTGCTGGCGTTCGGGTAGTCGACATTGGCGTGCCGCAGGCCGGTCCGCAGGGTCAGACCGCTGGCTGGCGTGACCCGCACACCGGCATTGATCGACATCTGGTTGACGTTGTTGCGGGCGTAGGTGGCCTCGGAATAACGCGCACGCGACAGGGCAGCACCCGCATCAAAACTCCACATCGTGACCAGCCCGAGATTGGCCTGGACGCTGGCACTGTTGACGGTCAGCAGATTGCGCAGTCCGCTGGACAGTGCCGCCGCATCGGTGGGCAGACTCTGGCGCGAGGAGAGCGCCACATTGCCCGACAAGCGCTCGACGGTTTCCCAGTCCAGGCGCGTATCGAGCGCGTAGTCGGTGTTGTTGAGCGTGCTCAGGCTGCTGTAGCGGTTCGCGTTGGCACTCAGGCTGGCCGTCAGGCGCTGGCGGCTGATGGGCTGGTCCAGGCCCAGGCGCACGCCGGTCGAGGAGATCGTGTCGGACTTGGCCTGCGCATCCGTGTTCAGGAACACATTGCTGTTGTGCGTGAAACGCTGCGAGACGCCGATGTAGTACGGACTGGTTTCAGCCTGCGCACTGCCGGCGGCCAGACAGGCAAAACCCGCCAGCGTCAGCGCCAGCGGGCGCACGGAATACTGCGGAGGGAGCGTCATCTTGAACATGGTCCTGCCTGTCGTGTGGGTTGGATAAGGGGAATCAAAGGTCGGTGATCAGTAGGCGCTGCGGTCGAACAGCATTTGCCGGACCGTGCGCGCGATGATGCGCAGATCCAGCCCGAGCGACCAGCTGCGCAGGTATTCCAGATCGTAGTGCACCCGGCCCGCCATCTTCTCGACCACGTCTGTTTCGCCGCGGAAGCCATTGACCTGGGCCCAGCCCGTGATGCCGGGCTTGACCTTGTGGCGCACCATGTAGGAGCGGATGATCGGACGATACTGCTCGTTGTGGGCCACCGCGTGCGGACGCGGGCCGACGATGCTCATGCGGCCCTGCAGCACGTTGATGAACTGGGGCAGCTCGTCCAGCGAGGTGCGGCGGATGAAGGCTCCGAACGGGGTGACGCGCGGATCGCCCTTGGTGGCCTGGGTGACCTTGGCACCGTTTTCCATCACGCGCATCGAGCGGAACTTGTAGACCACGATCTCGTCGCCATCCAGCCCGTTGCGCCGCTGCCGGAAGATGACCGGCCCGGGCGAGCCGAGTTTCACGCCGACCGCCACGACCAGCAGCACCGGCGCGATCAGCACCAGGATCAGGCTCGCCAGCACGACGTCCGACAGCCGCTTGACCAGTCCGTTCAGACCGACGAACGGGCTCTCCAGCAGGCTCACCACCGGAACGCCATCCATGTTGCGCATGCGGCCCTGGATGACGTTGACGCCGAACACGTCCGGCACGAGATAGATGGACACCGCCGCATCCTGCAGCGTCGAGATCATCTGGCGGATGCGGGGCTGGCTGCTCAGGGCGAAGGTGATGTAGGCGTCCTTGATGCGGTGCTCGCGGATGAGCGCCGGCAGGTCGTCGAGTCCGCCGAGCAGGCGCCCACGCGCACGCTCGTCACACCGGTCCGCATGCCGGTCCTCCACATGACCCACCAGGTCGTGTCCGTACGGCGCCCGCGCCAGGATCGCCTCGGCGATCCTGGCCCCGAGCGGACCGCCGCCAATGACCAGGGCTGGCCGACGCCGCTCCGCCTGGGCCGCAAAGCGGCGCATCAGCCAGCGTCCCACCAGCACGAACACCAGTTGTGCCACCGGTGTGCTCACCACCCAGACGGCAGCCACATCGCGGCGGAAGAACTGCAGGCTGTCCGACGCATAGCCGCACAGGAACAGGATGGCCACCACCGCCGCCCAGGCCGCGACGATGTCGACCGCCGAATTCGAAGGCCGCTCGTAGAAGCGGTTGGTGCCCGGAAACATCAGCGTCATGGTGAACACGCTGAGCAGCATCACCGAGCGGTCCATCGGCTGTCCGAGCCACAGCGACGTCAGCAGCAGGCACACCACCGCCAGCAGTGGCTCGGCCAGGGCAGCCACGAAAACAGGAACTGATTGCGGGGCCATCGGAAAGACGCCCCCGGAGTCAACTGGATGGTTCAAAGGTAATCCCCCAGCGGAGCTGAACGCGGGAATCCCGCGAGGCAGTTCGGGCACGCAAGCGTCAAGCGCATCTGGAAGGGAGTGGTCGATGTACATCCGACTGCATGGCAGCAAACCATGAGATTAGAGCTTCTATTGTCTTCAGAGAAAGTGCCAACCTATTTCAGTTTGGCCACAGGCTTCGGCACTAAGTCCGAAGGCATCCCCTCATGTTAGGGGGGTGCACGCTCTGGCGTCCAGGCCGGCAGCCACCGGATCAGCTCATCCGGTGTCATCGCACAGGCAAACAGATTGCCTTGCATCTCGTCGCAGCCCAGTTGCAACAGCACCTCCCGCTGCACGTCCGTCTCGACCCCTTCGGCCACCACCTTCAGGTCCAGCGAACGCGCCAGCGCGATGACGGCCGTGACCACCGCAGCACTCTGCCGCGTCACGCCCAGATCGCGCACGAAGGAACGGTCGATCTTCAGTTCGCTGATCGGCAGCTGGGTCAGGTAGGCCAGCGAGGAGTAGCCGGTGCCAAAGTCGTCGATGGCGATTTCCACGCCGATCTGGGTCAG
Source organism: uncultured Sphaerotilus sp. (assembly GCF_963924895.1). Lineage (NCBI taxonomy): Bacteria > Pseudomonadati > Pseudomonadota > Betaproteobacteria > Burkholderiales > Sphaerotilaceae > Sphaerotilus > uncultured Sphaerotilus sp. The sequence goes on along the minus strand of NZ_CAWURG010000022.1, from coordinate 99,383 downwards.
GCGGTGCAGGTCCGGAATGACACGGTCGAGGTTCTGCATCAGACCGGTCTCGGTGATCTCCAGCTCCAGCGCGCGCGGCGCCAGGCCGTGGCGTTCGGTGGCGGTGCGCACCAGATCGACCAAGTCCGAGCGCTCGAAGGCCCGGCTCGGCAGGTTCACCGCCACGCTCAGCTCCACACCGTGCACATCGCGCCAGACGCCGATCTGGCGCGCCACCTCGCCGATGGCCCATTCGCTCATGGGCACGATCAGGCCGGTCTCCTCGGCCAGCGGAATGAACTCGCGGGGCTGCACCAGCACGCCATTGCGCCGCCAGCGCATCAGCGCTTCGACGGCCACCACGGTCGCCTGGCCCACGCGGACCTTGGGCTGGTAGTGCAGCACCAGCTCGTTGCGCTCGATCGCCTTGTGCAGCGCGCTCTCCAGTTCGAGCCGCTCGCGGCCCTGCCCGGCCAGGTGCGGCCGGTAGACCTGCAGCGCATTGCGTCCGCCGGACTTGGCCGCGTACATCGCCACGTCCGCATTGCGCAGCAGGTCGACCACGCTGACCCCGTCGCGCGGAAACAGGCCGACCCCCACGCTGGCGGTGACGAAGTACTCGCGCCCGCCCAGCACCACCGGCTCGCGCATCGCCTGCAGGATGCCCTGTGCCACGCGCACCGCCTGGGCCTCGTCCTCCACCTCGGGCAGCAGCGCGACAAACTCGTCGCCACCGAGCCGTCCCACCGCTTCGAGCGAGCGGTGCGAGCGCAGCACGGCGGCGTCGATGCTCATGTCGGCGATCTGGTCGCAATGGTGGACGCAGGTGCGCAGGCGCCGGCTGATCTCCACCAGCAGCTCGTCCCCCTGCCCGTGGCCGAGGGTGTCGTTGATGTTCTTGAAGCGGTCCAGGTCGATCAGCAGCAGCGCGAAACCGTGGCCCATGCGGCGCGCCTGCTCCAGCGCGCGCTCGGCACGCCAGATGAGCTGGCGCCGGTTGGGCAGCCCGGTGAGTGCATCGAAGTTGGCCAGGTGCCGGATCTTGTCCTCGATGAGGCGCCGGTCGGTCACGTCCTGGATGATGCCGGCGTAGGCGCACAGACCCCCCTGGTCGTCGAATTCAGGCTCGGCCTCGACGTGGACGATGCGCTCGCGCCCGTCCGGCAGGCGGATGGTCACGTCGCTGTCGAGCACCGTGCCATGCCGCACGACATCGCGCAGCAGCGGCGCCATCACCCGGCGGGTGCCGGGCACCAGCAGCCGCATCACCTCCGGCACCGACAGCGGCGCGCGCGGCCCGTGGCCGATCACGCGCAGCGCCTCGGGCTCCAGCTGCAGGCCGCCACCGAGGCGCCAGTCGAAGCTGCCCATGCGGGCGAGGTCCTGCGCACGGGCCAGCTTGGCGCGGCTGCGCAGCAGCTCCATCTGGATGTGCGAGGTGCGCAGCAGGTAGCGCAGGCGCCCGGCCAGCAGGCTCCAGTGGTGCGACTTGACGAAGAAGTCGGTCGCGCCCGCATCGAAGGCCCGCTCGATCGAGGCCTCGTCGTCCAGTCCGGTGAGCATGAGCACTGGCATCAGCTCGAACCCGGGCAGATCACGCAGCGCCTCGCAGGTCCGGAACCCGTCCATGCCGGGCATGACCGCGTCGAGCACCATCACATCGGGCGACCAGTCGGCCAGCATGCGCAGCGCCGCCACGCCGCCGGTGGCCTCCTGGACCGTGAAACCGCGCTCGCGCAGCGCCGCCCCGGTCAGCAGCAGGTTCACCTCGTCGTCGTCGACCAGCAGGATGCGCGGCTGGCGGTCGATGCCGGGCGCCACGGTGGGATGTTCGTAGTTCAATCGTTGGTCCCGCTCAGTCAATCCGCAAGGCCAGGTGCTGCTGCACACCGTCCTGTACACGCTGCATTTCGCCGCGCAGGACGTCGAGGCGCGGCACCAGTTCGGCCATGCCGATGCCGCGCCGCAGCGCCTGCTCCAGGTCCGCGCACACGGCCGAGAGCTGCAGCGCGCCCAGGCTGTTCGACGAGGAGCGCATCGTGTGGGCCACATGGAGGACCGACGCCGGATCCAGGCCGAGCGGGCCGGGATCGAGCATCGGCAGCAAGCGGCTGATCGACGCATCGAAGGCCTGCATCACCCGGCGCACCAGCTGGTTGCGTCCGCCCGGATCGAGATCGTGCAGGCGCTGCATGGCGGTGGCGTCCAGCAGTGGCGGCTCCTCCTCCAGGGCCAGGAAGAGGGTCGGCTCCGGCGCGGTCTGCAGGCCATCAGCGTCCTGGTCGTCGGCGTCCTGGTCGCGGTCGCCGAAGCCGGCCAGCACGCCGGGCGCAGTGCGCGCAGCGGCCTCGATGTCGAGCTGTCCGCGCCGGCCCAGCCGGGTGCCCACATAGCGTCCGAGCATCGCCAGCAGCTGCCCCTGCCGGTAGGGCTTGGACAGGTAGGCGTCGAAGCCGAGCGACAGGAAGCGCTCCTCGTCGCCCTCCAGCGCATTCGCGGTCACGGCCACCACCGGGGTCTGCGGCGGCGTGATGAAGGTGAAGCGCGGTGTCGGGCCGCGCCGCAGCCACTGCAGCGCCTCCACGCCGTCCATGCCCGGCATCTGGATGTCCATCAGCACGAGGTCGAACAGGTCCTCGCACAGCGCACGCAGGCCCTCCAGCGCCGACCCCGCCACCCGCACGCTGCAGCCCATGCGCTGCAGCATCTGGTTCATGACTTCCTGGTTGACCGGGTTGTCCTCGACCACCAGCACCGAGGCGCCGAGCTGCGGCATGCGGACCTCGGCCTCCTGGCGCGCGGCGGCGATGCCGAGGATGGCCTGGCGCAGTTCGGCCTTGCGCACCGGCTTGTGGATGAAGCGGACGAAGCCGGCCTCCTGCGCCACCCGCACATCGTCGGGCGCGGCCACCGAGGACAGCAGCACCAGCTGCGTCCGGTCGATCAGCGCGTCCGCGCGCAGGCGCTGCGCCAGCTCGATGCCGTCCATGCCGGGCATGTGCCAGTCGATCAGCGCCAGATCGAAGGGCGGCACGTCCAGCGGCAGCGTGCGCAGCAGTTGCAGCGCCTGCTCGCCATCGCCGACCAGCGTCACGCGCAGGCCCCAGGCGGTCAGCATGTTCTCCAGCACGGTGCGGTTGGTGGGGTGGTCATCGACCACGAGCACGCGGATGCTGGGCATGGCCGTCGTGTCCACCAGGCCCTGGGTCAGCGCCGGATCGCCGCTGCCCGCGCTCACCGGCAGCGTGAAGCTGAACGCCGAGCCGACCCCCGGCTGGCTGCGCACGGTGATCGCCCCGCCCATCAGCTCGACCAGCTGGCGCGAGATCGCCAGGCCCAGGCCCGTGCCGCCATAGCGCCGCGACAGGCCGACGTGGACCTGCGTGAAGGCGTTGAACAGGCGCGGCAGCATGTCTGTCGCGATGCCGATGCCAGTGTCCTGCACGGTGAACACCAACAGCACATTGCCCGCCACCGACGCGGGCGCGTGGTGCAGATCGACCGTGATCTCGCCGTGCTCGGTGAACTTGATCGCGTTCGACACCAGGTTGGTGAGCACCTGGCGCAGGCGCAGCGGATCGGCCAGCACCGTCGCCGGCAGGCCCGGTGCCTCGCGGAAGCTCAGCTCCAGGCCCTTCTCGTGCGCACGTGGCGCCAGCAGCTCCAGCGTGTCCTCGACCACGCTGCGCAGCGAAAACTCCGAGGGCGCCAGTTCCAGCTTGCCGGCCTCGATCTTGGCGAAGTCCAGCACGTCGTTGATGATCTCCAGCAGGCTCTCGCCCGAGCGGTAGACCGCCTGGGCGAAGCGGCGCTGGCGGTCGTTGAGCGCCGTGCCCAGCAGCAGCTCGGTCATGCCGAGGATGCCGTTCATCGGGGTGCGGATCTCGTGGCTCATCGTCGCCATGAACTGGCTCTTGGCGCGCGAAGCCGCCTCGGCCGCGTCGCGCGCCGCCTGCAGCTGCAGCTCGCGCTCGCGCTCCTCGGAGACATCGTCGATCAGGCCGTAGACGCGGATCTCGCCGTCCTGCAACACGCGGGTGCGCGTGCGCTGGCGCAGCCACCGCACGCCGCGCTGTGGATGGCGGATGCGCACGGTGACGTCCGTGCTGACCGAGCGCGGCTCGTCCAGCCGCTGCTGCTCCAGCAGCGGCGCATCCTCCGGCAGCACCCGCAGCGGCAGCAGCTCCGCATGCGGCAGCACCTGCGAGGCCACCAGCCCGAGCATGTCGTACACGCGGGCGCCGATGTAGAAGTAGCTGTCCCGGTGCGGATCGGTGACGAACACACCCTCGTCGATCGACTCGACCAGCTCGCGGTAACGCTCCTCGGACTCGCGCAGCTGCTGGGCGTCGCGGCGCTGCTGGGTCACGTCGCGCAACTGGCAGATCACCACCGTCGGCCGGCCGAGCCGGTTGCGCACCGCGACGTAGCGGGCGCTGATGACGCGGTCCCCGTCGGCGGTGGGCCGCTCGAACTCGTGCTCGATGGCGTCGTGGCTGTCCACCGCGCGCGTCAGGCAGGCCTGCACCCGCTGCTGCACGCCGTGCCCGAGCAGCTCGTCCAGATCCCAGCCGCCGACCTGCGCGCTGTGGGCCGAGAACTCCAGCTCCGCGTGCCGGTTCAGCGAGACGACCCGGAACCGTTCCGCATCCAGCACCACCAGGCTGATCGGGATGTGCTCGGTCAGCACCGCCAGCAGCGCCCGGCCCTCGTCGATGCCGAACTCGCGCTCCTTGCGGTCGCTGATGTCGCGGCAGACACAGACCACCTGCGGCCGCCCGGAGGTCTCGTCGACGACGACCTGCGCATCGATCTCCAGCCAGTAGGGATCGCCCGGCAGCATGTCGTCCCGGCCGCGCCGGGCGACGAACTCGCGCACGAAGTCATCGCCGCGCAACAGGCATTCGCGCAGCAGCAGCGCCAGCCGGTCGTCCTCGGCGTCGCCGAGCAGCACATCCCAGAGCGTGCGGCCGCAGATCTTGCCGGGCGAGTGGCCGGTGGCCTGCACGAAGGCCGGGTGCGCCCACTCGATGACGCCCTCGGCATCCGTGATGACCGCGCCGCGCCCGACCCGCGCCGCCAGCAGCGCCACCCGCGCCAGCCGCTGCGCCGAGCGTTCCACCTCCCGCACCTGCTCGTCGCGGGCGGCCAGGTGACCGAGGTGCAGCCCGACCAGTTCCAGCAGTTGCCGCAGCGCCGAGGTCGACTCGGCAGGGTTGTGGAACTCGATGGCCGCCACGGCGCGGTGCCGGTGCACCACGGGCAGCGCCAGCACCTCGCGCACACCGTCCGGACGCCAGGGCAATGCCGGCTGTGCGGGGGACAGCACGGCCAGCACCGGCCGCAGCAGCACCAGCGCCGTGCCCAGCGGCGCCTCGCTGGCGTGGGTGGTGGCCATCTGGCCGAGGTCGATCAGTTCTTCGGTCGGACTGTCGCGCAGTGCCCAGGGCTGCACCAGCGCGCCCTCGTCGCTCCAGTCGCTCACGCGCAGCAGGCAGAAGCCACTCGCGCGCAGCCACAGGGACAGCACCGGCGCCACGAGGCACAGCCCTTCCTGCAAGGTCGCCGCCAGATGCAGGCGGCGCGAGAGCAAGAGCGCCTGGGTCTGGGCCTGTTCGTCCGAGATGCGCGCAGGGACGTCCTCGCCGCCGGACACCGTGATCAGGCCGTCCGGCTCCTCGAGCGCGCCGGGTCCGCTGCTCACGCAGATGTCGAGCGCCCACGGGTGGTCGGTCGTGCGGGCATCGTCGATCGGCAGCCGCATCGGCGCCGGGTCAACCGCGGGCGCCGACGTCACGTCGGTGGAGGGCATGGCAAGCGTGTACAAGGTTGGTCAGTTCGGTCGCACAAGCATAGGTGCAGCCCGGCCCGCACCCGACACGCCGGACGACCCAATTGCGCAATTTCGCCGAAGTCTCGCGCAGGGCATCCATCTCGTTGCAACTGCGCCCGATCGTCTGGAAACCAGTCCCTACAATCCCTGACATGTCGTCACCCCCCGAGTCCGGATTGCACCCTGTGACACGGGCCATCCTGCTGTGTCTGGCAGCGCTGGCCCTGCTGGTGTCGACGCAGTGGCTGGCCCAGTGGCTGAGCCCCCCCTCCACGCCCGGCCGGCTCGGCTGGGCCATCGCCTTGCTGGGGTTCGGGTTCCTGACCATTGGCTGGACCGCCACACGCCGCAGCCCCGCACCGGCCACGGCGGTGCCCCCCTCACCCACGCCGGCAACTGCCGCCCTGCCCGACGGGCTGCGGCTCACCACCGCGCAGTCGCTCGCGCTGCAGACCCGGCTGCTGCGCGGCCTGCCCGGACCGGCGCTGCTCGTGCGCACCGGCGACGCCGCACCGCACGTGCTGGCCTCCAACAACGCGGCCCAGGCCACCTTGCCCAGCGCGGATTCACCCGCGCTCGGGCGGATGGTGAGCGAATGGCTGGCGCAGAGCCTGACCCAGACACCCGACGCCAGCGTGCAGCGCCTGGACCTGCCGGGCAACTGCTGCATCCTGTGGATGCCGCCCTCCACGCCGGCCGTGGCTCCGCCGATCGACGCTCCGCCCCCACCGACGCCCGCCCCACCCCCACCGCGCGATCCTGCCGACGACGACCGCTCGGCCATCGTCTACACCGTCTCGCACGACCTGCGCGCGCCCATCCGCGTCATCGAGGGCTTCACCCGCATCGTGCGCGAGGACTACGGCCACCTGCTCGACCGCGTCGGCAACGACCATCTGGAGCGGGTGCTCGGCGCCGCGGCGCGCATGAACAGCATGATCGATGCGCTGCTGGCGCTGTCGCGGCTGTCCACGCAGGCGATCGAGCCGGTGCCGGTCGACCTGACCGAACTCGCCACCCAGGTGATCGAGGAGCTGCGCCAGCAGGCCCCCGAGCGCCAGGCGGACATCCGCATCGAGGCCGGACTGGCCACGCAGGGCGACCCGGTCCTGCTGCGCGCGATGCTGGACAACCTGCTGGGCAACGCCTGGAAATACGCCTCCCGCCGCGAGGTGACGCGCATCGAGTTCGGCACCACGACCGTGGCGGGACGGCCGGAGTTCTTCGTGCGCGACAACGGCGCCGGCTTCGACATGCGCTTCGCCAGCAAGCTGTTCGGCGCCTTCCAGCGGCTGCACGGCGCCACCGAGTTCCCCGGCACCGGCGTCGGTCTGGCCTCGGTGCGCCGCATCATCCGCCGCCACGGTGGCGACATCCGGGCCGAAGCCGCGGTCAACGAAGGCGCGACCTTCTACTTCACGCTCGGCTGATCGACGCGTTCACACCGAACCCGGCAGCGCCAGCTGCTCCAGCGCCTCGACCATGGCGGTGCAGGTCAGCTCCAGGCCGCGCCCTTCCTGCGCCGACAGCCGCTGCAGCCGCTCCAGCGCCGGTCCGCGGGCCAGCGAGAAGCGGTGCATCACGATCCCCACGGCCATCGCCACCACGGTCGGCAGCGCCGCAGCGGGGATCGTCCCCTCGGCGGCGACCGGCACACCGGTCTCCGCGGGCGCAAGCGCAAGCGCAGGCACGGTCCCTGCCGCAGCCGGCGCCGCGACCGCCGGCACGTTCGACGCACCACTGCGCCGGTGCACCTCGTCCAGCGCCGACGCCACCGCCGGCACCAGCTGCGCGATGTCCAGCGGCTTGACCAGCAGCGCCAGCGCCCCGAGCGCCTGGATGCGCGCCAGCGTCGCCTCGTCCGAGAACGCCGACAGGAACATGAACGGGATCTGCAGCGCCTCGCGCAGGTAATGCGCCACGTCGTAGCCGCTCATGCCGTCCATGCGGATGTCGAGCAGCGCCAGGTCGGGCCGGTGCTGGCGGGCCAGCAGGATGGCGTCATCGCCGTTGTCGGCGTCGAGGATGTCGAAGCCGGCGTGCTTCAGGCCATGCACGACCGTGGCCAGAACGAGCCGGTCGTCGTCCACCACCAGGATCCGTCCACGCGGGGAAGTTGCCGACTTGTCTGACACCATGAAGTCCTGGGTGGGGTAAAGGAAAAATCAGACCAGATTGTCGCGCAGGTCGCTCCCGGCGGTACCGCCCCTCCTCAAGGGGTTGTGTTTTCACACCGGACCACGGGCGGCGCCAGCCGCAGCGCCGCAACCACCTGGTCCTGCTGCTGTGTCAGCGACAGCGTGGCGCCGCGCCGCGGCAGCAAGGCGCTCACCAGCCCCAGGCCTGACACGGTGTCCGGCCGGCGGTCGAGCCGGAATTCCGCCGGCAGCCGCCCCTGGTTGCCGATCTCGACCCGCACCGCGTCCGCCTCCAGCAGCAGCCGGCACACCACCACCGAACTGGCCGGGCTGTGCTTGACCGCGTTGGTGAACAGCTCGTTGAGCGCGAGCGCGATCGGGATCGATTCGCCCTCCGGCAGCAGCCAGCGCCAACCCGGATCGCCCTCGACCGTCAGCGCGATCGTCCGGCCGAAGGTGCGCTGCACCGACTGCGCGATCGCCTCGATGACGCTGCGCACCGCCAGCAGGCCGGTGTTGCCGACCTGCAGCCCGTAGACCTGCGCGATCGCCTGCACCTGCCCGACCACCTCGGCAATGATCGGCTGCACCTGCGGGTAGCGCACCACCGCCTGCTGCATCAGGCCGGCCACGCCCTGCAGGTTGTTCTTGATGCGGTGGTGGACCTCCTGCACCAGCATGTCGCGCCGCGCGATCGCCGCCTCCAGCTCCGCACGCTGCGCCTCGCGCTGGGTGGTCACGTCGGTGGAGACCATCAGCAACTGGTCGACGCGGTCCTCAGAACGCGCCAGCGGCAGGAAGCGGGCATCCCAGACCTCCGTGCGGCCGTCACGCACGAGGCGGTATTCGCGTGGTGTGACGACCTGCGGATTGGCCAGCGCCTCGTCGATGTCCGACTGCAGGCTGGCGGCCACCGGCTGCGGATGGAGCAGCACCAGCGGCTGCCCGACCGCCTCCGACTCCGACACCCCACACAGCCCCGCCGCCGCCCGGTTGAGCTGCAGCACCCGCAGCGTCGCCGCATCACAGACCGTGATGGCCATGGGTGCGGCCTCGATGATGCGCTGCAGCGAGGCCTGCGCCTCGGCGATGCGCGCCTCGGCCTGGCGGCGCTGGTCGATGTCCATCAGCGCGAAGGTCATCTCGCGGTCACCCTGCAGCCCCAGCGTGGCCACCGCATTGCCGACCACCCAGAAGGTGCGCGCATCCCGCGCCTGGACCCGGCACTCGAACTGCAGCGCCTCGCTGTCGCGCAGCTCGCCGAACAGCTGCACCGTGCGCCGGAAGGGATGTTCGGCTTCGTCGGTGGCGACGATGTGCAGCGGCTGGCCCATGAAATCGCCCAGATCACCACCGAACATGCGGCGCGCCGAGCGGTTGAGCCAGGAGATGCGGCCCTGCTCGTCCGCGGTGACGATGCCGACCAGCACCGAATCGAGCACGGCGCGCGTGCGGTCCGCCTGCTGGCCGAGCACACCGGCCATGCGCTCGGACTCGCTGGCCAAGCGGGCGAGTTCGGCCTGCTGCGCCTTCAGCCGCGTGATCTCGGACAGCACGACAATCGCCAGCGGCTGGCGCCCGGCCGGGCCGGTGCGGCGGATCGTGACGGCATACCAGTGGCGTGCGCCCTCCTCGTCCTCCACGACCACCTCGGTCTCGTACTGTTCGCCCCGGTCGAGCACCGCATCGAGCTGGTCGAGCGCGCCCTGCGCCCCGCCCGCCAGCAGCCGGCGGATGGTGCCGCCGACCGCCGTCCCCGGCGCCAGACCCAGCATGCGCTCGAAGCGGCTGTTGCACTGGAAAAGCACCTCGCCGTGCAGCGAGGCGATGCCGGCGGGCGAGCTTTCCAGGATCGTCGACAGCTCGCCGAGCAGCTGCTCCGCCCGCGCCTGGGCCAGATCGCGCTCGTCCTCGGCCGAGCGGTCTTCGAGCATGCACATGTAGCGCCGGCGCCCGGCCCGGACCTCGTCGCAGCGCAGCAGCGCCCGCACCCAGCGCGTCTGGCCATCTGCATGGGGCAGCGCACCTTCGCTGCTGACCCAGGCGCCACCAGGCGACATCGGCTGCGCCATCGCACCCTGGGTCCAGTTCAGCAGCACCCGCAGCGGCGCCGAGGCCTCGCTCAGGTCGACCAGCGGCCCGCCGGCCAGCGCCTCGAAGCCCTGGTTCGCGCGCAGCACCAGCCCGCGGTCATCGAACAGCGCCATGCCCATCGGGCTCAGGTCGAACCACTGGTCCAGCTCGCGCGAGAAGCGCTCGGCCTGTTCGCGCGCCGCGTGTTCGGACGTGGTGTCCTGCAGCACCGTCATCAGCAGCCGGCGCCCGCCCGCGGGGCCACCACCCGTGGCATACCGCGTCGAACGCACCCAGCGTGCGCGGCCGTCGCTGTCGATCAGGCGCGACTCGCGCAGCGCCGGGCCGATGAACGTCGCGGGTTCGCGGTCGAAGCGCTCGCGTTCCTGGCGGGTGATGTCGCGCTCGTCCGGCGGGCCCAGCTCGATCGGATCGGTGCCGATCAGCGAGGCGCGCGTGCGGCCCGTGAGAGCCAGGAACGCATCGTTGACGTCGAGCAGCCGGAAGTCCTCGTCCTGCAGCATGGCGGGAAACGGGGCCGACCACAGCAGGGTGCGCAACTCGCGCAGCGGCCGCTCGATCAGCGTCAGCGGCCTGCGGGGTGGTGTCGATGCAGCGTTTTCCGCAGGCAGGCACAGCACCCAGGAGCCACTCTCCAGCAGCGACAGCACGGGACCTGCCCCTGCGCCGCCACCGGACGGAAAGTAGGCCTCGATCCGCCCGCCGGCCAGCACGGCGCGCAGGCGGTCCTGCAGCGGCTGGCCCAGTGCCGGGCCGAGATCCGCGAGGTTCATGCCGGGTTCGCAGGGCAGGCGGCGCAGGGCGGCCTGGTTGGCGTGGACCAGTCGGGCCGAGTCGTCGAACACCAGCACGGACTCGACCAGGGCATCCAGCAGGACAAGAGGCAGCTTCATGCCGCCAGTGTAAGCAGCGCCCCGCAGCGCGCAGGGCCGCCGGACGTTCAGCCGAGCTGGAAGGCGCTGGCCAGTGCGTGCAGCAATGCGCGGTTGACGTGGCGCATCTGGAAACCGTGCCGCGACACGGTCTCGCGCACGTCATGGCCGCTACCGCCTTCGAGCGTGCGCACGAGGTCGAGCGCGGCGTGGTACGGCCCGCGCTCCTCGGCCAGCGCCTGGTAGACGCCGTCCGGCACCGGCAGCGTGCGCAGCAGGTCGCTGAACGGGCGCTGGAACATGCGGTCCAGCAGCGAGAACACCCCGCAGATGAACATCTCGTTGCGGTATTCGGGGCTGCAGTCCTCGCCGGACAGGGCCTCCATCAGCAGGCCGCGGCGCACCGCGGCGTACATCACCGGGCGCTGGTTCTTGTCGCTGCCGGCCGTCACCAGCAGCAGCGACAGCCAGCGCTTGAGCCGCCGGTAGCCCAACAGCATCACGGCGTGCGAGAACGAGGTGACCTCCACCGTGAGGCCGAAGACCGGCGAGTTGATGTAGCGCATCAGCTTGAAGGCCAGCGCCGGATCGAACTTGAGGGTCGCCTCCAGTTGCGCCAGCGGCGCCTGCTCATGGACCAGGTGGATGAGTTGCAGCGTGACCTGCAGGTCCGGTCGCGGCGCACCGCCGGACCGGGGCGCCATGACAGTCTCCTCGACCGGCCAGCCCAGCACCGCCACCGCACCGCGCCGGAACGCGCCTTCCATCTGCTCGATGGTCTGCACGCCTTCCTGGAAGAAGCCGATCGAGCGCGTCACGCCGGCCGGCACCGGGCCGCCGTCCAGACGCCGCTCGTCGGCGAGATCGATGATCGCGTACTTGAACGCGCCGAGCAGGGCGCGTGGCAGCGGCTGGTCCGGACGGCCGGACAGCAGCAGCGTGTTGCCGTTGTCGGCGAGTTGCAGGATCGAGTCGCGGTGCACCGGATCGCAGGCCATGAACTTCGGCACTTCGATCATCACGTTCGCGGAGGGCTGGACCATCAGCAGGTCGGCCAGCAAACCTTCGCAGCGCACCGACAGCACGACCTGCGGCCCGTCGGCCGGCCAGACCGTGCTGACCGCCGTGAGCAGCTCGCCCACCGGCAGCCAGCGGGCATGCCCGAGCGGGAACACCGACAGCCGCGTGGCCATGACGTTGCGCTGGCTGTCGATGATCGGACAGTAGCTCAGGGCCACCTGCCCGAGGATGGGGGCGTCCGGGGACTGCATGGTGGGAGACACGCGCCGCGTCAGTTGCTGATGTAGTCGAACAGGGAGATCTTGCGCACCATCGAATACGACTGGAGCGCGGCCTGGTAGGCCGTCTGCTTGGTGGAGAAATCCGAGATCCCCTGGGCCATGTCGAGGTCCATGGCCTCCGAGCGCAGGCCGATGTCCGACAGCACGCGCGTCTGCGTGCGCTCGTCCAGTCCATCCATCTGGTTCAGCGTCTCGCCGGCGTGGGAGCGCCCGACCTGCAGGTTCGCGAGCACCTGGTCCAGGTCCCGCAGGCCGCGGTTGAGCGCCTGGGCCTGGTCGCCGGCATTCGGCGGCACGGTGGCCGACGATCCCAGCACGTCGATGACCCGGTCCAGTGCATCGAACACGCTCAGCCCCGGGCTGGACGGCTGGATGGTGAACTTGTCGCCCGCAACGGCGTTGCCCGCGATGTTCACGCTCATGCCGGACAGGCCCGTGATCGGGGTGCCCGACACGTAGTCGTGGCTGTTGTTGGCCGCATCCGGGACCGGCGTACTGCTGCCGTCACTGCCGATGAGGTTGACGCTGTAGCGCGTGGGCGTGTCGAAGGTGACCTCGTAGGCCTGGCCGTCGGTCAGCGTCAGGGCAGCCGGGTCGCTGACCTGACCGGCGTTGATCCAGGCCGTGCTGCTCGGGTCCACCTGGCGGTCGGTCTCGAACACGCCGTTGCCGGTGCGGGCCTTCAGCCAGAGCGCTTCGCCATCGACCGACATCGGCAGGTCTTCGGACAGGGAACCGGCCGCCTGGCCCGGTGTGCCCAGGTACTCGACCCCGATGCCCGAATTGGCGAACGGCACCTGGTCATTGCCCTGGCCACCGAACACGTGGTGGCCGGTGCCGTCTTCGGTATTCGCCACCGACAGCAGCTGGCCCTTGAGCTGCTTCAGGCGGTCGGCCAGCAGCGCACGGTCGGAAGCGTTCATCGCGCCATTGCCGGCCTCGACCAGCGTCTCGCGGGCGGTCTGCACCAGGTCGACAGCGCTGCCGATCGACGACTCGGCGACTGACATCGCGTTGCGGCTGGCCCCCATCGTTCGGAGCAGACCTTCGCTGCGCGTCTGGTCGGCCAGGGCACGTTCGGCGCGTGCGGCACCTGCCGGGTCATCACTGGCACGGGTGATGCGTTTGCCGCTGACGATGCGCTCCTGGGCCTTGGACAGGTCTTCCTGGCGGCGCATCAGGGATGAAAGGCCGGATTGCTGGTTCAGGGCAGAAGCGATGCGGGACATGTCGATGATCTCCGATTCAATGCAGATTCAAGCGCAGTGGATGCAGGCGATACAGGCGGACTCAGCCCATGATCGACAGCATGGTGTCGAACAGCTTCTGGGCGGTCCCCAGCACCTTCGCGGCGGCCTGGTAGCTCTGCTGGTACTGCAGCAGGTGTGCGGCCTCTTCCTCGAGGTTGACCCCGGTTTCCGAGCCGAGCTGGGCCTTGTTCGTCTCGGCCAGACTGGCAGAAGACTCCGCGTCCGAGGTCGCACGCTGCACCCGCACCCCCAGATTCGAGATCAGACGGGCGTGCGCATTGCTGAACGTCTTGCCGTCGGCACTGGCGGCCTTGACCAGGTTCTGCATCGCCAGGGCATTGACATTGCCCGAACCAGAGGCAGTCGCGCCGGCCGCAGCGAGCTGGCGTGGATCGGTGATGGCGACCGTGGTCGCACTGGCCGCCGAGCTGACCGGCTCGAGCAGGAAGCGGTCCTGCGCGGCCATCGGCGAGCCGCTGACATCGAAGGTGAATCCGTCGACCTGCGCGCCACTCTCCAGACCGCTGAAGACGGTGCCGTCCGACTGGCGCGTCACCTGGTAGCGCGTGCTGTCGGCCGGGTCGAGCCGCAGGCTGTAGTCGCTGGCCTGCAGCTGGCCACCCTGCCCGGCCACCCGAGTGATCGACACCTTGGCGGCAGGATCGCCGCTGGCGTCGCGTGCGTTGAAGGCCGAGGCCCAGACCTTGGGCTCGCCGACCGCCAGCAGCGGCTTGCCAGCCGCGCCGTCAAGGTCGGTGCCCTGGATGTGCTGGGTGTTGACGCTGTCGGCCAGCGAGGTCGCCAGCAGGCCCAGCTGCGCACGGGCGTCGACCAGGTCCTCGTTCTGGAACTTGAGCAGTCCGGACACCGAACCGCCGCCGATCGAGCCGCTCGTCAGCGCGCGCTCGTGCCCGTTCAGATCGACCACGATGCGGGACCGCTCTGGCGCACGGGTGTCCGGCACAGCCTTCAGGTCATGGCTGGTGCTCCCCATCACCAGGGGTTGGCCGCCACCGACAAACAGGCTGATCGAACCGTCCAGCTTGCCATCCTGGCCGCGGTTGTCGATGCGGCTCACCTCGATGTGCTGGCTGAGCTGCGCGATCAGCTGGTCGCGCTGGTCCAGCAGGTCATTGGGCTGGTCCTTGGCGGTGCCCGAGCCGGTGAGCTGGCCGTTGATCTTGGCAATCTGCCCGGTCAGGCCGTTGACCACCGACACCTCGTCGCCAAGCTGCTGGGTGACCGAGGTCTGCAGGGTGTCGATGTGTTCGCCGGTGCTGCGAAAGCGCGAAGCCAGGCTCTCGGCCGCGGACAGTGCGACCTGGCGCACCGATTCGTCCCCCGGCGCCGCCGCCATGTCCCCGAAGGACGCAAACAGCTTCGATGCGGCCTGCCCCAGGCCCTGCTCGCCCAGCGCGTAGCCGCCTTCGAGCTGGTTCAGCATGTCCACGCGGGTGTTGTCGGCGGCGGACTGGGCCTGCGTCTGGTTGCTCTGGGTGGTGAGGAAACGGTTCGCCGCCCGCTCGACCGTGTCGACCGCAACGCCACCACCGATGTAGCCGGCACCGGAACTGCGTCCGGGCACGGTCGTCAGCCGGACGGACTGGCGCGAATAGCCCTCGACGGCGGCATTGACGATGTTGTGGCTGGTCGTGCTCAGCTGGGTCTGTGCGGCGAACATGGCCTGCACACCCACCGTCATCAAGGAGTTCGTGCTCATGGTGGTCGGCTCGGAGATTGGTTAGGCCTGTATATCGGCAGCAAGACCCGTTCGCCCAAGGCCTCGCTGCAGGCGTTGCGTGGTCTGGATCACGCGGGAGAGCTTGGCGGCGTAGTTCGGGTCGGTCGCATAGCCCGCCCGCTGCAGTTCGCGGGCGAAAGCGCTCGGGTCGTCGGTGGCCCGCCGGGCTGCGGCGTAACGCGGGCTGGTGCCGATCAGCTTCGCGTAGTCGCGGAAGCTGTCCTCGTACGAGGCGTAGGCCCGGAACTGGGCCTGCACCTTGCGGGGCTCGCCGTCGATGACCTCGGTGGTCGTGATGGTGACTGTCGGCCCGGTCCAGCTGCCGCCTGCCTTGATGCCAAAGAGGTTGTACGAATTGCTGCCATCCCGGCCGCGGATCTCTCGCCGGCCCCAGCCCGTTTCGTGCGCCGCCTGGGCGATCATGAAATCGGCCGGAATGCCGCTCTCCGCGGAGACGCGGGCCGCAGCGTGCGCCTGCGTGTTGACGAACTGCTGCGCGTTGCTGCCATAGGGCGTGACGGCGCCGCCGGCATCGGCCTCGGTCGCGCCGGACAGGGCCGACACGGCGTTGCCGCCGGCCGCAGCCGGTGCGCTGGAGCGCAGGCCAGGCAGCGGCAGGAATCGCGGATTGCCCGGCACCGGATCGGTCACCGAGGCCACGCCCATCTGGCGCTCCAGCTGCCGGGCGATCGCCGAGGCCAGACCGCCGGGCTGGCCCGAGAGCTGCATCGCGTACTGCTGGTCGAGCATGTCGCCGCCCATCGCGGTGGCGGAGTTGGAGAGCATGCCGCTGTCCATCGTGGTCGCGCGCATGCTCTTCATCAGCTCCTGCATGAACAGGGCCTCGAACTGGCGCGAGACTTCCTTGATGGTGTCGGCGGGGTTGCGGGCCGCCGCACCGCGCAGCGCGTCGAGCGACGCGCCGCCGGCGGCGAGCTGTTGGGTGGAAGACGGGCGTTGCATGTCAGTTCACCTCAAATGACTTCCAGTTCGGCGCTGAGTGCCCCGGCAGCCTTGATCGCCTGCAGGATGGCCAGCAGATCCGCGGGCGACGCGCCCAGCGAGTTGAGCGCCTTGACCACCTCGGTCAGCTTGGTGCCGGCCGGCAGTTGCACCAGGGCGCCGCCGTCCTGCTGCATCTTGATGTCCGTGCGCTCGGTCACGGTGGTCTGCCCGCCCGACAGCGGCCCCGGCTGGCTGACCACCGGCGTGGTGCTGATGGACACCGACAGGTTGCCGTGCGCCACGGCGCAAGCGCCCAGCGTGACCGCCTGGTTCATCACCACCGAGCCGGTCCGGGCGTTGACCACGATCTTGGCCGCCGGCGCCGCCTGTTCCAGCGACAGGTTCTCGATGTCGGCCATGAAACTCACGCGCTGGTCCGGTGTCGGCGGCATCTTCACGCGGATCACCCGGCCGTCCACCGCCGACGCAGTGCCGGCACCGAAGCGCGCGTTGATGACCTTGGCCACCTCGCGCGCGGTGTTGAAGTCGCTGCTGTTCAGGTCGAGCTGCAGGAAGTCACCTTGCGCCAGCGGATTGCCGACCGCGCGCTCGACCGTGGCCCCGCCCGGGATGCGCCCGGCCAGCAGGTGGTTGACCTGCACCTTGGAGCCGCCCGAGGAGGCCCCTGCGCCGGCCACGATCAGGTTGCCCTGGGCCAGCGCGTAGATCTGGTTGTCAGCGCCGCGCAGCGGGGTGCCGATCAGCGTGCCACCGCGCAGGCTCTTGGCATTGCCGAGCGAGGACACGGTGATGTCCAGCGGCTGGCCCGGCTGCGCGAAGGCGGGCAGCGTGGCCGTCACCAGCACGGAGGCGACGTTCTTGAGCTGCATCCCGGTGCCCTGCGGGATGGTGACGCCGAGCTGCTGCAGCATGGCGTTCAGGCTCTGCGTCGTGAAGGGGGTCTGGGTGGTCTGGTCGCCCGTGCCGTCCAGACCGACCACCAGGCCGTAGCCCACCAGCTGGTTGGGCCGCACGCCCTGCACGCTGGCGACCTCCTTGATGCGCACGGTGGCTTGCACCGAAGACACTGCGCCGAGCAGCGACACAGCGACACAAGCGAGGCGGATCCACAGCCAGCGGGGCGATCGGAGATTCGGAAGGTGCATCGACATGGCTCAGATCGGCATCAGATTGAGGAAGTAGCGCGACAGCCAGCCGATCTGCTGCGCGTCGGCCTGACCGCCCCGGCTCTTCTGCTCGACGCGGACATTGGCGATCTGGGCCGAGGCGACGGTGTTGCCCGGCTGGATGGAGCGCGGGTCGATCTGGCCCGAGAAGCGCAGCACGTCGACGTTGTCGTTGACGCCGATCTGCTTCTCGCCGGCAACGACCATGTGGCCGTTGGGCAGGACCTCGACCACGACCGCAGTGATGGTGCCGCTGAAGTTGTTGGTGTTCTCGGTGCCGCCCTTGCCGCTGAAGGTGTTGGCGCTCTCGCCCCCGACGCCGAGCTTGCCCAGCACCGAGGCCGGCAGCAGCGGCGCGGCGCTGATGGCCCCCGACAGCGAACCCTTCTTCTCGACATTGCTGGTCGAGCGCGCGCTGGCGCTGACCCGCTCGACGATCTGCACCAGCAGCGTGTCGCCGACCAGGCGGGCGCGGTGGTCCTCGAACAGCGGGCGGTACTGCGCGTGCTGGAAGATCGCGCCGTTGTTGACCACTGGCCGCACGGTCGGGTACGGATGCACCGGCTCGGTCGGGGCCAGATCGACCTTGGCGACCGTGGGCATGAGCTGGCAGCCAGACAAGGCACCTGCCAGCGCGAGGACTGCCAGGCCCAGGCGCGTGGTCACAGCTGCGTCAGACGCGAGAGCATCTGGTCCGACGTGGTGATGGCCTTGGAGTTGATCTCGTAGGCGCGCTGGGTCTGGATCATGGCCACCAGTTCCTCCACCACATTGACGTTGGAGGTCTCGATGAAGCCCTGCGAGAGCGCACCCATGCCGTCCGAGCCGGGCGCGGCCGCCACGGGTGTGCCGGACGCAGCGGTCTCCGTGAACAGGTTCTGACCACGCGGCTCCAGGCCGGCCGGATTGACGAAGGAGGCCAGCGTGAGCTGCCCCACCGCCTGCGGCGCCGCCTGGCCGGGCATGGCCACCGAGACCTTGCCGTCCTGCGCGATGGTGATCGACTGCGCGTTCGGCGGGATCGTCACACCGGGCTGCACGAGCTGGCCGTTGTTGGTGACGAGCTGGCCGGTGGCGTTGAGCTGGAAGGCGCCGTCGCGGGTGTAGCCGGTCGTGCCGTCGGGCATCTGGATCTGGAAGAAGCCGTTGCCCTTGATCGCCACATCGAGCGAGTTGGTCGTCTGCTGCAGGCCGCCCTGGCTGAACTGGCGCGAGGTGGCGACGGTGCGCACGCCGAGACCGACCTGCAGGCCGGTGGGCAGCTGCGTCTGCTCGCTGCTGGACGCGCCGGTCTGGCGCAGGTTCTGGTACATCAGGTCCTCGAACACCGCGTGCGACTTCTTGTAGCCGTTGGTGGCGACGTTGGCGAGGTTGTGCGAGATGACATCCAGCTGGGTCTGCTGGGCTTCCATCCCGGTCTTCGAGGTCCACAGGGAGCGCATCATGGCGGGGAGTCCTTGTTCGGAGGGTTCAGTTCAGGGAGAGCAGCTGCTGGGCCTGCTGCTCGTCTTTTTCGGCGGTCTGCATCGACTTCATCTGGGCCTCGAACTGCCGGGCCGCGGCGATCATGGCGACCATCGTGCCGACAGCGGAGACGTTGGAGCTTTCGAGCGCGCTGTCCTGCACCTGGGCGGCGGGATCGGCATCCAGATCACCGGCCGGGCCGCGGAACAGGCCGTCCTCGCTGCGCTTGAGCGGCGCCTCGGAGCTGACCAGCTTGAGCCGGCCGACCGGCGCCGGCACGCCACCCGGCACGCGGGCGCTGACCGTGCCGTCGCCCGCGATGCTGACCTCGGCATTGGGCGGCACGCTGATCGGGCCGCCTCCGCCGATCACGGTCAGCCCGGTGCGGGTGACCAGCGTGCCCTCGGCGTTGACTTCGAGCGATCCGGCGCGGGTGTAGGCCTCGGTGCCGTCCAGGCCCTGCACGGTCAGCCAGGCGTTGCCCTTGGCGGCGACGTCCAGGCTGCGGCCGGTGGCGACCACATTGCCCGGCGCCGGGTTGTAGCCGGTGGTGGTTTCCAGCGCGTAGGCGCGGGTCGAGGCGCCGTCGCCCCGCACCGGCACGGCACGGAAGGACTGCAGCTCCTCGCGGAAGCCGTTGGTCGACACGTTGGCGAGGTTGTTGGCCAGGACGTCCTGGCGCTGCATCGTCGCCTTGGCGCCCGACATCGAGAGGTAGATGCGGCGGTCCATGGTGGTCTAGTCCGGGTTCAGCGCAGGCTGACCAGCGTCTGCATGACCTGGTCCTGGGTCTTGATCGTCTGCGCGTTGGCCTGGTAGAGGCGCTGCGCGGTGATCATGTTGACCAGCTCGCCCGTCATGTCGACGTTCGATTCCTCCAGCGCGCCGGACTGCAGCACCCCCAGCGTGCCCGAGCCGGGGATGCCCGACACCGGATCGCCCGCCTGGGGCGTGTTGACCCAGGCATTGCCACCCACCGGACGCAGGCCCTGCGGATTCTGGAAGCTGGCGAGTTCAAGCTGGCCTGCGTTGCGGTTCATGCCATTCGTGTAACGGGCATTGATGACGCCGTTGTCCTCGATGGTCATGCTCGTGAGCTGCCCGGGCGAGTTGCCAGTCTGGGTTGCATCCGACACCGAGAACGTGGCGCCGTACTGCGTCACATGGCTCATGTCGAACTTGACGCCCGTGATGGCAGCATTGGTGGTGCTGGCCGGGATGTCGGGCAAGGTGATCGCACCCAGCGGATTGCCGCTGGAGTCCTTCGGGTTGAGTCCGGCCAGATCGAACTTCAGGCCCTCAATGATCGGCTTGGCTTCACCAGCCGCATCCTGGAGCACCTGGCTGTCAACCGCGGCATAGACATTCCAGGTGTCGGTGGCCGACTTCTGGAAGAAGAACGCGACGTCCACCGGCTGGCCCTTGGCGTCATAGGAGCGCACCGAGGTCGCGTTGTTGTAGGTGGTCGCGTCGTCCAGATTGATGGCGTAGGTCGCGGGTGCCACGGGCGCCGGCATGGTGGCCGTGCTGCGCGAGTCGAAATTCAGCGCGATCGTGACGCTGTCGGTCGCATGGGGCGGCAGTCCGCCCGCCGGGAACTGCAGGTCGGTGCGCACGCCGGTCTGGATCACGCCCTGCTGGTCGGCGCCATAGCCCTGCAGGCGCTGGCTCTGGCCGTTGACGATGAAGCCCTCGTTGTCCACCTTGAACTGGCCGTTGCGCGAATAGAGCGTCTCGCCCGAGCTGGACTTGAGCTGGAAGAAGCCCTCGCCGTTGATGGCCACGTCCATCGAGTTGCTGGTGGCATTCAGACTGCCCTGGGTGAACTGCTGGGCGACGGTCTGCACCCGCACACCGATGCCGACGTTGCCCGTGCCGCCGATGGAGTTGGCGTACATGTCGGCGAACTCGGCGCGCGAGGCCTTGGCACCGTAGGTGCCGGCGTTGGCGATGTTGTTGCCGATCACCTCCAGACTCTTGCTGGTGGCATTCAGACCGGACAGACCTTGCTGGAAATTCATGGAGATGCTCCTGGAACGGGATGGAACGCGGATGCGCGAGGAGAGGGAATGCCGGGATCAGCCGCCGAAGGCGCGCACGTCGCTGTAGGCGACCGTGGTGCCGCTCTTGAGCTGCAGGCTGAGACCGCCGGTGCCGGTCGAGCTGACGGCGCTGACCTGGTCGCGCATCAGGGTGGTGGCGGTGACGTTGGCGGTGCCGGAGGTCGCGGCCACGCGGAAGCGGAAGCCGCCGGCGTCGGTCACGCCCTCGGCCGGTGTCCAGTTGAAGCTGTGGCGGCCACTCGTCTCGGCGCCCATGTCCAGCGTGTCGACCACCCGGCCGGCGCTGGAGAGCACCTCGACCTTGACCGCATCGGCCGGGCCGCCCAGCTCGAAGTGCCCCGTGCCGCTGCCGCCGCTGACGTCGATCGTGTTGCCGGGCACCACGACCGAATTGCCGACCAGCGATGCACCCTGCATCGCCTGCATCTGCAGCAGCTGCGCCGACATCGCCTTGATGCTCTCGTTGACCGTCCCGAGGCCCGACACCGTGTTGATCTGCGCCATCTGGCTGGTGACCTGGGCGTTGTCCATCGGGTTGAGCGGATCCTGGCTCTGCATCTGCGTGACCAGCAGCTTCAGGAACTGGTCCGAAGCCTCCTGCATCTTGGAGGCCGTGGTGGTGGCGGTACTGCTGTTGAGCTGGCTGTAGGCGGTCGAGGCGTCGGTCGCCTTGGTCGCGGTGGAAGTCGTGGTGGCCATGTGTGGTGGTCCTTGCGGTGATCAGCCCTGGCCCATCTGCAGCGTCTTGAGCAGCAGGGTCTTGGCGGTGTTCATCACTTCGATGTTGTTCTGGTAGGAGCGCGAGGCCGAGATCATGTTGACCATTTCCTCGACCGGATTGACGTTGCTGTAGGTGACGTAACCTTTGCCGTCGGCGTTCGGATTGCCGGGGTCGTGGACGCGGCGGCCGTCCGCGGTGTCTTCGCGGACCTGGGCCACCTTGACGCCCGCCGCGCCGTTGTCACCCATCGGCACGGTCTGGAAGACCACTTGGCGCGCCTTGAAGCTCTTGCCGTCCGGGCCGGCCGCCGTGTCGGCGTTGGCCAGGTTGGTGGCCACCGTGTTGAGCCGCTGGCTCTGTGCGCTGACGGCGCTGCCGGCGATGTGGAAGATGTTGAACATCGACATGGTTGCCCCTTTCACTGGCCCTTGATGGCTTCGAGCATGTTGCGCAGGCCACCGTTGATGAACTGCAGCGTGGCCTGGTACTTGACCGCGTTGTCGGCGAAGCTGGCCCGCTCGCGGTCCATGTCCACCGAGTTGCCGTCCAGGTTGGTCTGGCTGGGTGCGGCGTAGAGCAGCTGGCTCTCGCGCATGGCGGCCGAACTGCCCCCCGTGGCGAGGTGGCGCGCGTCGGTACCGGCCAGCATCGCCGGCGCACCGATCGCACCACCCGAGCCCGTCATCTGCTGCAGGGTCTTGGCAAAGTCGATCTCGCGGGCCTGGTAGCCCGGTGTATCGGCGTTGGCGATGTTGCTGGCGATCAGGCGCTGGCGCTCGGAGCGCAGCGCCAGCGCCTGGGTCTGGAATTCGAGAGAAGCGGATAGACGGTTCAGCATGGCAGTGTCGGCAGCAGCGGCAGCGGGTTCGACCACGGGGACCCGGTGTCGATGCAGACCCGCACCGGGGGCTCGGAGCCGATTCTTGATGCGCGGTGCCCGGCCCACTCCCACGAATAGGGCGACCAGCGCGGCCCATCTTGCAAGCTAGCGGCCGCCAGCCGACTCCTACAGTCGGCAACACCATGATCAGCTTGCCTCTGCTTCGCCAATCCTCTGCCCCGGGCTCTGCCCAGGCACCGCAACCCGCCGGTGTCGGTCGGCACCGACGACCGTCGCGTCTGGTGGTCGCTCTGGCATTGACGGTGGGCCTGGCCATGGTGGCGGCGACTGCATGGGCGGACGCTGCGCCGGACGGCAGTCTGCCGGCCGCCCTGTCCCTCCGGGTCGTCGAGGCGACCCGCTCGGCCATGGCCGATGTGGGCGAGGCCCGCATCGAGGTGCTCCCCGGCCAGCTCGATCCGCGACTGCGTCTGGCGCCGTGCCAGCAGATCGACGCCTACCTGCCGCCGGGCAGCACGCCCTGGGGCCGGACCCGCGTCGGGCTGCGCTGCGTGAGCGGGCCGGTGGCCTGGAACGTCTACCTGCCGGTGACCGTGAAGGTCTGGCGCAAGGCGATCGTCAGCACGGCCGCCCTGCCCGCTGGCGCCGAGCTGTCGGCTGCCGATCTGCAGCTCTCCGAAGTCGATGTGGCCGGCAGCAGCAGCCCGGTCTACACCGAAACCTCCCGGCTGCTCGGTCGGCGGCTGATCAATGCGGTCGGTCCGGGCCTGCCCGTCCGCGGCGA
Source organism: uncultured Sphaerotilus sp. (assembly GCF_963924895.1). Taxonomy (NCBI): domain Bacteria; kingdom Pseudomonadati; phylum Pseudomonadota; class Betaproteobacteria; order Burkholderiales; family Sphaerotilaceae; genus Sphaerotilus; species uncultured Sphaerotilus sp. Next base: position 76,170 of record NZ_CAWURG010000022.1, on the reverse strand, counting down.
CAACCTGCGGGTGCGGCAGTGGTTTGCCGCTGGCGACAAGGTGACGCTGGTCTACAAGGGCGAAGGCTTCGAGGCCTCGACCGACGGACAGGCGATCAACTCGGGCATGGAAGGCCAGCCGGTGCGCGTGCGCGTCAGCTCGGGGCAGGTCATCACCGGCATCCCGACCGGAGAGAACCGGGTCGAGGTGCGCTCATGAGCCGCAAGGTCCGACGCGACGCCATCCGCTCGCCAAATGTGGAAATAGACGCACCCGAACCCATCAATTCAGCCCGCATCTGCATAAATCTGCTCGAAAACCGCCTGTACAGGGGAGGATTTCCCGAACCGACACTCCGTCCCGCTAAAGTGGCCGGCGCGACCACCGATATCAGACTCAACGCCCGTCAACCGGGCCTGATTCGGCTCGAAGGAGTACGTGATGAAGATCGGCAACACCGCCCCGACCCAGGCGACGGCCCCCGTCAGCCCCGGCAACCACCAGACCCGTGCGGCCGAAACGCTGCATGAGGCCCCTGATGTCTCGGCCCTCGAAGACACCGCCAGCACCAAGGTGGAAGTGTCTGGAACAGCCTCGGCCCTGCTTGAACGCGCCCCGGACGACTTTGATACCGAAAAGGTCGATCGCATCCGGCAAGCCATCTCCGATGGCACCTACAAGGTCAACCCGGAAGCGATCGCCGACAAGCTGCTCACCAACGCACAGGATCTGCTGGGGCGCCTCGGCCAGAAGACCTGAGCACACTGTCCGGCCTGACCGGGCAGCGTGCCGCATCGATCCCTCGACATGACACACCTGCCCATGAACGCCCTGAATCTGCGCTGTACCCCTGTGCACTGCCCCGACGCCGCCGATCTGGAGCGCCTGCTCTCGGCGGTCGAGGTCGATCTGAACGCCCTCGGTGACTCGCTGCGCCTGCGCGACAGCGATCGCATTGAGCGCCATGCCGGCGATCTGCGCGAGGCCCTCACCCGTGCCCTCGACGGGTTCACGCGCGCCTCCCGGACTGGCCAGGTGCCCGCCGCGCTGCGCGCCAGGCTGGTGAAGGCCAGCGGCCAGGTGGCCGTGCAGCGCGAGTCGCTGCTGCGCGCGACCGTGGCGCTGGACAGCGCGCTGGAAGCGCTCCTGCCGCGCGACGACAGCGTCGTCTACGGCCGGCTGGAAAGCCGCAGCTCAGCGCTGTTCACACACTGATGCGCAACTGCATCGCCGCTGCGACGATGCGCTGCACCAGTTCCACGTCCACCGGCTGGCTGTAGCGGAACTTGAGGATGCGCATGCCCTTGCCGACGCCCTCCAGCTGAGGGAATTGTTCGGCCAGCAGGGCGCCCTGGAAGAACTGCAGGTGTGCCTGGGCCTTGTGCGGCACCATCGTCGCCAGGTGATGGCCGCGGACGAGAAACATCAGATTGCCCCAGCGCACCGCCAGATCGATGCCGGGCGCCGCGGTCATCACCGCCTGGTGCAGCGCCATGGCCGCGGCGACCTGACCGGGCGGCAGCGAATCGAAGAAGCTGGCCACCATGGCCGCTGGTCGTGCGAGATGTCGCATGTCGGGACAGGATCCGCCGCTCTCAGGTCCTGGGCAGGGTCACCCCCGTCTGGCCCTGGTATTTGCCACCGCGGTCGCGGTAGCTGGTCTCGCAGACCTCGTCGCTCTCGAAGAACACCACCTGCGCGCAACCCTCGCCCGCGTAGATCTTGGCCGGCAGCGGTGTGGTGTTCGAGAACTCCAGCGTCACATAGCCTTCCCACTCGGGCTCGAAGGGCGTCACGTTGACGATGATCCCGCAGCGGGCATAGGTGCTCTTGCCCAGACACACCGTCAGCACGCTGCGCGGGATGCGGAAGTACTCCACCGTGCGCGCCAGCGCGAAGCTGTTGGGCGGGATGATGCAGACGTCGCCCTTGAAGTCGACAAAGCTGCGCTCGTCGAAGTTCTTGGGATCCACCACCGTGGAGTGCACGTTGGTGAAGATCTTGAACTCGTCCGAGCAGCGGATGTCGTAGCCATAGCTGGACGTTCCGTAGCTGACGAGCTTGCGGCCATCGGGGGCGTAACGCACCTGAGCGGGCTCGAACGGCTCGATCATGGCGTGCTGCTCGGCCATGCGGCGGATCCACTTGTCGCTCTTGATGCTCATGTCGTTGTCAACTTCAGGGTACGCGGGGCGGGGGCGTGATTTTATGGGCATCCGGTGCCGATGCCCGCCGGTTATCAGAGGAGATTCACGCGAAGTGGTTCCGTCTGACACTCGCCGACAACGCATCCACCAGCGCCACCAGCCCGATCATCGCCAGCAGCACCGTGCAGGCCTCGCGCATCTGGAACAGCCCGAGGTGGTAGCTCAGCATCTGCCCGAGACCGCCCGCGCCGACCACGCCGAGCACCGCGGCGGCGCGGATGTTGTTCTCCCAGCGGTAGAGGCTGTAGGCCAGCCACTGCGCCGAGACCTGCGGCAGCGTGGCGAACAGGAAGACCTGCACCACGCCCGCGCCGCGGCTGCGCAGCACCTGCGCCGGCTCGGGCGGCACGTTCTCCAGCGCCTCGGCCAGCAGCCGGCCCAGCACGCCGGTCGTGTGCAGCGCCAGCGCCAGCGTGCCCGGCAGAGGCCCCAGTCCAGCCGAGACCAGCAGCAGCGACGCCCACACCAGCTCCGGCACCGAGCGCAGCGCGTTGAGCACCAGCCGCGCAGCGCCATGCAGCCCCGAGGCCAGCGCCCCGCCCTGCAGACTCGCCGGCACGGCCAGCAGCAGCCCGGCCAGTGCCGCCAGCGCGGTGCCGAGCAGCGACATGGCCAGCGTCTCCAGCGTGGCCCGCGCGGTCTTCAGCAGGAACGGTGTCGAGGTTTCCGGCGGAAAGAAACTGGCGGCGAAGCGACCCATGCGCCCGAGGGCCTGCGGTCCGAGGAACTCCGCCCAGTGCAGGTCCAGACTGGCGAAGCTCGCCACGACCAGCCCGAGCAGCGCCAGCCCGAGCAGGGACAGGCCCCGGTTCATGCCAGCCCCCGCCGGATCCACGCGCTCACGCGGTCCGACAGCGCCACCAGCAGCATGAAGACCAGCAGGATCGCGCTCACCTCGCCGCCCGCGAACATCTTGGCGGCGTTGTCGAGCTGCTGCCCGAGCCCACCCGCGCCGACGAAACCCAGCACCACCGACGAGCGGATCGCACATTCCCAGCGGTAGACGGTGTAGCTCGCCAGCTCGTGCGCGGAGGCCGGCAGCGCCGCGTACAGCCAGGTCTGCAGCCGCCCGGCGCCGTGGCCGAGCAGCGCCTGCGCGGGGGCGGCATCGGCGCTTTCGAGGATCTCGGCCCAGACCTTGGCCAGCATCCCCCCATAGGCAATGGCGATGGCCAGCACGCCCGCCGTCGGACCCAGCCCCACGACGCGCACGAACACCAGCGCCCAGACCAGCTCCGGCACCGAGCGCAGCACGACGGTGAACGCCCGCACCGCCTGCCGCAGCCACGCCGGCCCGCGCGCCATGCGCCCGCCGACCGCGCTGACCGACAGCCGCTCGGTCATCGCCAGCGCCAGCGGCAACGCAATCAGGCCGGCCAGCGTCATGCCGGCCGTCGCGATCGCCACCGTGCGCCAGGTCTCGCGGGCCAGCAGCGCGAGGAACTCCGCGTCGTGGCGCGGCGGCACGAACTGCGCCAGAAAGCGCCCGGTCACGCGCAGGCTGCGGGCATCGAACAGCGTCCACGGCTGGAACTCGGCCAGCACCAGCAGCGGCCACAGCACCACCACCGCCGCCAGCACACCCAGCCAGCGCCGCGACAGCGCCGGATCACGCCCAGCCCCCGCATTCACCGGCACATCGCCTGCGGCAACGGCGCCTCGGCAGGACGCAGGTCGGCCAGCGGCTCGGCAGACGGTGCGAACACCGCACCGCCATACAGCGCCTGCAGTCGCGCATCGTCCAGCCCGTCCGAAGGCCCGTCGTAGACCACCCTCCCCTCGCGCAGCGCCACCGTGCGCGGGAAGCAGCGCCGCGCCACCTCCACCTGGTGCAGCGAACACAGCAGCGTGCGGCCCTCGGCGCAGGCCGTCTCGGTCAGCCGACGCATCACCAGTTCGGCCCGGGCCGGATCGAGCGCCGACAGCGGCTCGTCGACCAGCCACAGGTCCGCATCCGCCACCAGCAGCCGCGCCAGCCCTACCCGCTGCCGCTCGCCGCCGGAGAGCCGGTCGACGCGCAGCCAGAGCTTGCCCGGCAGGTCCAGCGCGGCCAGCGCCTGCTGAACGCGCTCGGCGTCGGCCACCCGCGGCGTCCACAGCGTGCGCAGGCTGGTCCACAGCGACATCTGCGGCAGCCGCGCCGCCAGCACCGCCGTCACCACCCGCTGGCGCGGTGGCAGCGGCGGCACCTGCGGCGCAAGCAGCGCCCGTGCACGCAGACGCTGCCGCGCCGCGGTGCCCAGCGTCCACGGCTCCTGGCCGAACAGCGCCAGCCGCCCCGCCGAGGGCCGCAGCATCCCGGCCAACGCCAGCAGCAGCGTCGTCTTGCCGGCACCCGACGCGCCGATCACCGCGACCTGCTCGCCCGCCGCCAGCCGCAGATCGATGCCCTTCAGCACCGGCGCAGCCCCCGGCATCGGCGCAACCTGCAGGCCGCCCAGATCGACCACGACTGGCGCCGACAGACTCACTTCAGTAGTCCGGCCTGCTCGGCAGCGCCCTTGATGCCGTTGTAGTTCTCGGCCTTGGTCGGGATGAAGCGGCTGGCGCGCTGCAGGGCCAGGATCTCCTTGCCACCGGGTGCCGACTCCAGCGCCAGGAAGGCGGCGGTGATCTTCTCGCGCAGCGCGGCGGGCATGTCGGCATGCACGCTCCAGTTGTAGTCGTAGTAGCCGGGGGTCGTGTAGAACACCTTGACCGCGGCCGGATCGACCTTCTTGTCGGCGACGAACTTCTCCCAGACGGAGATGTTCAGCGCGCCGGCATCGACCTTGCCGCTGGCGACGGCCGCGATGGTCGCGTCGTGCGCGCCGGAGAAGCTCACGCGCTTCAGGTCCGCATCCGGGTTGATCTTCGCGGCCAGCAAGTAGCTGCGCGGCATCAGGTGGCCCGAGGTGCTGGAGGCCGAACCGAAGCTCAGCGTCTTGCCCTTGAGGTCTTCGAGCTTGGTGATGCCCGAGGCGGCATCGGTGATGAAGACCGAGCGGAACTTCTCGTCCTCGGCGCGCTGCACCAGCGGGATGACATGGCCACCCGAGCGCACGTTCGCCTGCACGAAGGTGAAGCCGCCGAACCAGGCCAGGTCGACCTTCTTGTTCACCAGCGTCTCGACCGCCGCGGCGTAGTCGGTCACCGGCGTCCACTCGACCTTCATGCCGAGTTTCGCCTCCAGGTACTTGCCCAGCGGCTCGAACTTGCGCGCCAGCTCGGTCGGGGATTCATCGGGGATCGCGGTCACGCGCAGCACCGCCTGGGCCTGTGCGGTCAGTGCGGCACCGGCCAGAGCAGCGGCCAGAAGGGTCGTGCGGAGATACGTCGTCATGTTCACACCTGGGTTCAAGGCTCGGCCCCCCATCCTGTCGGGGCCGAAAGGCGTGAATTGTGCAACGCCGGTCTCAACGGAGCTGCTCGGTCTGCTCCGCCGCAGCGCGCACGCTGGCGTAACCGGCGTCCTTGGTCTCGGTGAACCGGTGGGCGCGCTGGGATTTCAGAGCATCACGCCCGCCCTTGACCGCCTCCAGCACCAGCATCCCACCCGCGATCGCCTTGCGTGTGCCTTCGGGCAGGTCCGCCAGCACCGCCCAGGTGTGGTCGGTGTAGACCGGCGTGGTGAAGACAACCTTGACTGCCGCCGGATCGACCTGCTTGTTGGCTACCATGCGCTCCCAAGTCTCCAGCCCGAGTGCGCCGGCCTCCGCTTTGCCCGACACAACCGCCGCCACCACCGCCTCCGCGTTGGCCGCTGACGTCAGCTTCAGATCGGTTTCTGGCTTGAGCTTGGCCGCCAGCAGCGCGCTGCGCGGCATCAGGTTCTCGGCGGTACTGGCCGTCGGGCCGAGGCTGACGGTGCGGCCCTTGAGATCCTGGAGCTTCTTGATGCTGCCGGCCGCCGCCGCGCGGGCGATAAAGACGGAGCGCGCCTTCTGGTCCTCCTCGCGCTGCACTAGCGGCACGACCTGGTCCTTCGCCCGGATCGCCGCCTGTACATAGGACAAGCCGTTGAGCCAGACCAGATCGGCCTCGCGGTTGAGCAGCGCCCGCACGGCAAAGGCCTCGCTCGCCACCGGCACCCACTTGACCCGCATCTTGAAGCGCGCCTCCAGGAACTGCCCCAGCGGCTCGAAACGCGCGGCCTGTTCGGCCGGTGTCGTCTCGGGCGCCATCGCGACCCGCAGCACCGACTGCGCCTGCGCGGCTGTCATGGCCCCTGTCAGCAGCAGGGTGGCCCCTGCAAGACGCGCCACTGGCGCGATCCGTTGAATCCAGCTTGTCATCCGTTCACCCCCGTACCAGAGGCGCCGATTGTGCCGCGTTCACGGCTTTTCCAGATCAGCGCGACAGGCTGCGCAACTCATCCAGGGTGTTGGCATTGAAAAAACCGGCAGCGTCCCCCTCCCGGTCGAACAGGACCTGGGCGCAGCGGTGCTGGCCGGTCCAGCGGTCGATGCGGCGCTGTCCACCGGCCATGAAGGCGACCAGACTCTCCATCAGCCCGGCTTTCATCAGGCAGAAGACCGGGTGGGTCTGCAGCGTGCCGTCCGCCTCGCGGGTGACGGCCATCGCCAGATCGGCGTCCTCCGCCTGCAGCGCGGCCGACAGCCGCGCCACCAGATCGGCCGGGAACTGCGGCGAATCGCAGGGCACGGTGACGAGGTAACCGGTCTCGCAGCGCTCCAGCCCGGCGAGGAAACCCGCCAACGGCCCCGGAAAATCGGTCGTCGCATCCGGCCAGACCGGCACGCCCATCGATTCGTAGGCCGCCAGATTCCGGTTGGCGTTGACCATCAGGTTGCCGACCTGCGGCCCGAGGCGCATCACGGCGTGCAGCGCCAGCGGCATCCCCTGGAAGTTCTGCAGGCCCTTGTCCACGCCGCCCATGCGGCTGCCGCGGCCACCGGCCAGGACGAGGCCGGTAATGTCCTGTGGATCGATCGCCATGCTCAGGCCTCCAGCAGGTCGAAGCCCTGCGTCTCGATGTCGAGGAAGACCCGCGTGAGCTGCGCCACCGCGCGCCAGATCTGCGCCCGCGGATGCGCCTCGACGGCGTCGCACAGGTCCGCGACCCAGGTCTGCAGGTGACCGCGGAAGAAGCGCCGCTGCTGCTCCAGGTTGCACACCGCGATGTCGTCGCCCGCGATCAGGAAGCGCATCACCTCGCAGCCGTAGGCGATGTGGTCCTCGGTCTCGCCGCGGCTGGGGTCGCGGGTCAGGCCGAGGGCGGACAGATCGGTGCGCAGCGCGGCCAGCGGCTTCTCGTTGAGGAAGCCGGCCAGGTAGAACGAGCCGTAGAGGAAGACTTCGGGCTTGCCGACACCGCCGAACAGCGCGTCGTACTCGTCGGCCGCGGCGTCTGGTGTCGAGGCACGCAGCGTGGCGACCAGCGCCTGCCAGGGGGCTTCGAGCAGGCCGCTTTCTGGCGCTTCGGTGACAGCGACGCCGAACTGCGCCAGCAGCGCGGCATCCGGCGGCGCCATCCACAGCCGCGCGAGCAGGCCGTACAGCTCGGCGCGGGCGAGTTCCTCGCTGTGGTCGGCGCTGGCGAAGCTCAGGGCGCGGAGATCGTCTTGGTGCATGGGATCGGCTCGGGCTCAGTCTCAATAACGGGGGGTGCCGCGCGGCACGTCGGTGATGCGGACTTCGCTGGCATTGCTGTGCAGATCGATCACCCGGCAGTCGCCGCACATCTTCAGCCGCTCGGCCGCCGCGCCCTGGAAGGCCGGGTGCGCGGACAGCTTGGCCATCATGTTCTCGATCACCTTCAGCGTGCCGAACGGTTTGCTGCAGCGGATGCAGCGGAAGGGCTCGACCTCGTGCAGCACCCGCGGCTGCCGGCGCGCCCGGCCTTCGTCGGCCAGCAGCAGGCGCGGCACCAGCGTGATCGCCCCTTCCGGGCACGTCGTCTCGCACAGGCCGCACTGCACGCAGTTCTTCTCGGTGAACTTGAGCTGCGGCCGTTCGGGGTTGTCGGACAGCGCGTTCTCGGGACAGGCGCCGACGCAGCTCAGGCAGAGCGTGCAGGCCGCGGTGTCCACCAGTACGGCACCAAAAGGGGCACCCGCCTTCGGCAAGGCGACCACGTCGGCTGGCACTGGCGCGTGGGCGCTCAGGTGGTCGATCATCAGGTCGAGTGTGGCGCGCTTGTCGGCCTGGGCGACGATGGGCGTGGGCTGCGCGACGACCTGGGCGGGCGGGATGCGCAGCGCGGCGTCGAGCGCGGCCAGATCGCGGGCGTCCCGCGCCTCGATCAGCTTGAAGTGCTCGCCCGCGTAGCCCAGCCCGGTCAGCAGCGCCTGCGCCACCGCCATCTGCTCGGCCAGCGCGGCGCGGTACTCGGGCGCCTCTTCGGCGGTCAGCAGCACGAAGACCTGGCTGGCCCCTTGCGCGATCGCGGACAGCCACAGGTCGATGCCCACACTCGCCGTGTGCCACACCGCCACCGGCAGCACCCGCGCCGGCACGCCGTGCACGGAACGGTCGACCCGCGCCGCGCGGCCGAGGTCGTCGATCAGCCGGGCGCCCGCCTGCTCGCTGTGCAGCAGCAGCGCGGCGTGCTTGCCACCGGCGCGGGCATAGGTCGAGACCAGCCGGTGCAGCCGCCGGCCCTGGTCCACCGGCCCCGGATAGGCGAAGGTGAGCGCCCCGCTCGGGCACACCGTCGTGCAGGCGCCGCAGCCCACGCACAGGTGCGGCTCGACGACGATGCCGCCCGCCTGCTGGGTCTTCGCCTTGCCCTTGCGCGAGGCGTCGCTGGAGATCGCGCTGGTCGAGCAGACGTCGATGCAGGCGGTGCAGCCGATCTGCTCGTTGCGGCTGTGGGCACACAGGCGGTGCTGGTACTTGAAGAACTTCGGCTTGTCGAACTCACCGACCAGCTCGCGCAACTGCAGCACGGCGTCGAACAGGCGCTTCGGCTCGGCGGCGCCGCGCACGCCCTGCGGCACATGGAAGTAGCCCTGTGGCGGCTGGTGCTGCGAGAACGCGGGGGTTTCGCGCAGGTCGAGGACCAGGTCGAAGCGTTCGTCGGTGAGCAGCGGCGCACGGTTGAAATCGATCGCGCCGGCCGCATCGCAGACCTGCACGCAGTCGCGGTGGCTCTTGCAGCGGCTCAGGTCGATCTGGTAGCGGAAGTCGATCGCCCCTTCCGGGCAGGCGTCGAGGCAGGCGTTGCAGCGGGTGCAGAGGTCGAGGTCGATCGGGTTGGACGAGGACCACTGCACCTCGAAGGCGCCCAGCCAGCCGCGCAGCTGCGTCACCCGCCCGGCGAAGACCGGCAGGTCGCGGCGCTGCGCCAGCGCACCATCGGCGCCCGCGGCCTCGTCCACCAGCAGCGTCACGTCGAGCCGGTCGCGCAGCATCGCCGCCGCCGACTGCGCCACGTCCGCCGCGCCGATCACGAGGCAGCGGCCGGCCGAGCGGAACGGCACCGTGGTGACCGGCTCCACGTCGGGCAGCTGCGCGGCGGCGATCAGCGCGGCGAGCTTGGGCGTGGCCGCCTTGGCGTCGCGGGACCAGCCACCGGTCTCGCGCAGGTTGACGAAGTGGATCGGGCGCTCGTCGGTGCCGGGGGCGCCCGCAGTCTCGGCGTTCAAATCAAGGAACAGCCGGCTCTCCTGCGTGCAGGCCACCAGCAGGGCCTCGCCCGGGCCGGTAGCCTTGGCGGCGCGCTGGAAGGCACCCGCTTCACGCCGGCACAGCAGGGTGTGCGTCGTCTCCAGCCCGTCCGGGCTCGCTCCCGGCGTCTGCGCCAGCGTCCGGGCGATCGCCCCCGTGTCCAGCGGCATCGTCCGGTTGCAGTCGCACAGCAGTGTTTTCATCAGCGGGGTTCTCTTCGGTGTCTTCGTTCTCTTCGTCGGCAAACAGGCCAAGCACCTTCGACTGCGTCATCTGGCGCAGCATCGCCAGTGGAATCGGGTCGGGCAGGCCGTAGTCCTCGATGTAGGTATCGAGGCCGTCCATCACGTTGAAATGCGGGTCGGTGAACAGCGTCTTCAGCGCCGCATTCTTCACCGACGGATCGACGCCGCGGGCGACGAAGCGGGTGAAGTCGGAGGCGGGTGTGAGCTGCGCGGCGTCGGCCAGCGTCGGGGCGGGCGGTGCGGGCACTGGCGCCGGGGCGACCATGGCCGACGCCGGCTCGATCCTCGCCAATGGCACGACCGCGGAAGCGGGAGCCGACGCTGGCGGCACCTCGGCCACCGGATCGCCCTGCCGCACCTGCACCTTGCGCCGCGACCAGCGCGACAGGAAGCCGCCCTCAGGTTCCATCTCGGTCGCCATGGTCAGTCCCGCTGGTCCGGCGCGACGAAGGACACCGGCCGGCGCCGCTTCTTCGGCTCGGGCCGGTAATGCGCGTCGGTGTAGGCCTGCAGCCAGTCGCACACCTCGGCGGGCAGCGGCCGGTTGTCGACCCGCTCCTGGGCGTCGAGCAGGCGGCCGGCCTCGTTGTAGGACAGCGTGACCCGCTCGGGCCAGGCGCGCGAGGGGTCGTCCTCGTCGATGCGCCACATCACGAACCAGACCGGCGCGCCCGAGGTCAGGTTGAGGTAGTAGCCCTCGCCCTCGTCGCGGCGCAACTCGACCGGCAGGCCGGGGAACAGGAACTGCGCCGCCTTGCCGTCGTCACGCAGCAGGCGCGGCGTGTCGCCGTATTGCCCGTCGTCCAGCGTCACATCGGCCAGCGTGAAGCGCCAGTCCTCCCAGCGGCTGGGCTGGTGCTGCCGGTCGATCACCACGGCCACCCGGATCTGCGTCGGTGGCGTCGGCGGCAGCGCAGTAGTTTCTGGGTCGGTCCACATGAATATGTCGGCAAGGGCTCGGTAATTCCCCGGCAGTCTACAGGTCGTCCCTCGGAAAACATCATCGTTGCCCCTGAGCGACGAGGGAATTCCAGGGAGCGGCCCCCGGTTCCGGATCCGTGTTTTCCCTCTGCACACCCCTTGCGCGACAGATTGTCCGAACCGTTTCCGCCCGGTTTTCAAATCAGCACGACAAATTGACGACCAGTACGCGACAAACTGTCGCAAACCCCTACGGATTGACCCTGATTGTTCCGCTTGCATAACCGCAACCTAATGGCCAACGTCCACGCTGCCGGAGCCCCTTCGATGAGCCAGTCCCCCACCCCCGAGCGTTCCACGCTGACCCGCCGGCGCGTCTTCGCCGGCGTCGGCGCCGCCGGTGCACTGGCGGCGGTTGCTGCCGTGCTGCCGGGCCAGACCCCCGCGCCCACGCCCGTCGCCGCCCTGCCCAAGACCGCCCCGGACACCGATGGCGGCTACCAGTTGACCGAACACGTCCGGCGCTACTACCAGACCGCCAAGGTCTGAGGACCCCAGGAGACACCCCCCATGCTGCTCACCCGCCGCGCCACCCCGTCCACGCCCGGATCGTCCCCTTCCCCGCTGGTGTCCAGCCTGGCCCGCGGCATCGGCCGGGCGATCCCGACGCTGGACCGACGCACCTTCCTGCGCCGCTCCGGCCTGGGGGTCGGCGCCGGGCTGGCCGCGTCGCAACTGACGCTGGTCAAGCGCGTCGAGGCCGCAGATGCCGCGTCGGCCGCTGCGGGCGGCGGCAAGAAGATCGAGGTCAAGCGCACCGTCTGCGGCCACTGCTCGGTCGGCTGCGCGGTGGACGCGGTGGTGGAAAACGGCGTCTGGACGCGCCAGGAGCCGGTGTTCGACTCGCCCATCAACATGGGCGCCCACTGCGCGAAGGGCGCGGCGCTGCGCGAACACGGCCACGGCGAGTACCGGCTGAAGTACCCGATGAAGCTGGTCGACGGCAAGTACAAGCGCATCTCCTGGGACGAGGCACTGACCGAGATCAGCGCCAAGATGCTGGAGCTGAAGAAGCAGAGCGGGCCGGACTCGCTCTTTGTCGTCGGCTCCTCCAAGCACAACAACGAGCAGGCCTATCTGCTGCGCAAGTGGATCAGTTTCTGGGGCTCGAACAACACCGACCACCAGGCGCGCATCTGCCACTCCACCACCGTCGCGGGTGTGGCGAACACGTGGGGGTATGGCGCGATGACCAACTCCTACAACGACATGCAGAACTCGCGGTCGGCGATCTACATCGGATCGAACGCGGCGGAAGCGCACCCGGTGTCGATGCTGCACATGCTCCACGCCAAGGAGACGGGCTGCAAGATGATCGTGGTCGATCCGCGCTTCACCCGCACCGCGGCGAAGGCGGACCAGTACGTGCGCATCCGCTCGGGCTCGGACATTCCCTTCCTGTTCGGCGTGATGCACCACATCTTCAAGAACGGCTGGGAGGACAAGAAGTACCTCGAAGACCGGGTCTGGGGCATGGACAAGGTGCGCGAGGAGTGCCTGAGCCAGTGGACACCGGACAAGGTGCTGGAAGCCTGTGGTGTCGATGAAGCGACCTGCTACCAGGTGGCCAAGACGCTGGCGGACAACCGCCCCGGCACCATCGTCTGGTGCATGGGCCAGACGCAGCACACCATCGGCAACGCGATCGTGCGCGCCTCGTGCCTGCTGCAACTGGCGCTCGGCAACGTCGGCAAGTCCGGCGGCGGCACCAACATCTTCCGCGGCCACGACAACGTGCAGGGCGCCACCGACGTCGGCCCGAACCCGGACTCGCTGCCCGGCTACTACGGTCTGGCGGAAGGCGCGTGGAAGCACTTCGCCAAGACCTGGGGCGTCGACTTCGAGTGGATCAAGAAGCAGTACGCGCCCGGCATGATGACCAAGTCCGGCATGACGGTCTCGCGCTGGATCGACGGCGTGCTGGAAAAGAACGAGCTGATCGACCAGGACTCGAACCTGCGTGGCCTGTTCTTCTGGGGCCATGCGCCGAACTCGCAGACCCGCGGTCTGGAGATGAAGCAGGCGATGGACAAGCTCGACCTGCTGGTCGTGATCGATCCCTTCCCGAGTGCCACCGCCGCGATGGCCGCGATGCCGGGCAACAAGGACGACCTGAACGCCAACCGCGCCGTCTACCTGCTGCCCGCCTGCACGCAGTTCGAGACCAGCGGCTCCTGCACCGCGTCGAACCGCTCGCTGCAGTGGCGCGAGAAGGTGATCGATCCGCTGTGGGAATCGCGCACCGACCACATGATCATGTACCAGCTGGCCGAAAAACTCGGCTTCGGGACGGAGCTGGTCAAGAACTTCAAGATGGTCCCCGGCAAGGGCAACCTGATGGAGCCGGAGACCGATTCCATCCTGCGCGAGATCAACAAGTGCGTCTGGACGATTGGCTACACCGGCCAGAGCCCGGAGCGGCTGCAGGCCCACATGCGCAACATGAACGTCTTCGACGTGAAGACGCTCAAGGCCAAGGGCGGCATCGACAAGCAGACCGGCCTGAACCTGGACGGCGAGTACTTCGGCCTGCCCTGGCCGTGCTGGGGGACGCCGGAGCTGAAGCACCCCGGCTCGCCCAACCTCTATGACACCAGCAAGCACGTCATGGACGGCGGCGGCAACTTCCGCGCGAACTTCGGGGTCGAGCGGGACGGCACCTCGCTGCTGGCCGCCGATGGCTCGCACTCGCTGGGCGCGGACCTGACCACCGGCTACCCGGAGTTCGACCACCTGCTGCTGAAGAAACTCGGCTGGTGGGACGACCTGAGCGAGTCCGAGAAGACTGCCGCGGAAGGCAAGAACTGGAAGACCGACCCGTCGGGCGGCATCATCCGCGTGGCGATGAAGGTCCACGGCTGCCACCCCTTCGGCAATGCCAAGGCCCGCGCCGTGGTCTGGAACTTCCCCGACCCGATCCCGAAGCACCGCGAGCCGCTCTACTCGACCCGCCCGGACCTCGTCGCCAAGTACCCGACCCACGACGACAAGAAGGCCTTCTGGCGCCTGCCGACGCTCTACAAGTCGGTGCAGGAGAAGAACAAGGACATCGGCAAGACCTTCCCGCTGATCATGACCTCGGGCCGGCTGGTCGAGTACGAGGGCGGTGGCGAGGAAACCCGCTCCAACCCCTGGCTGGCCGAGCTGCAGCAGGACATGTTCATCGAGCTGAACCCGAAGGCCGCCAACGACCGCGGCATCCGCAACGGCGACTGGGTCTGGGTGAAGACCCCGCCGATGGCAGCCGTGCCGGAGTTCAAGGGGATGCGCATGAAGGCCCTGGTGACCGAGCGGGTCGATGCGGAAACGGTGTTCATGCCCTTCCACTTCTCGGGCCGCTGGGGCGGGGCCGACATGGCCGCTTACTACCCCGACGGCGCGATGCCCGTGGTGCGGGGCGAGGCCGTCAACACCGGCACGACCTACGGCTACGACAGCGTGACGATGATGCAAGAGACCAAGACCACGGTCTGCCAGGTCGAAAAAGCGGCTTGAAGCCACACGACAGCCGCCTGAACGGAGCACCCACATGGCCCGAATGAAATTCATCTGCGACTCGGAGCGCTGCATCGAGTGCAACGGCTGCGTCACCGCCTGCAAGGCCGAGCACGACGTGCCCTGGGGCGTCAACCGCCGCCGCGTCGTCACGCTCAACGACGGCATCCCCGGCGAGAAGTCGATCTCGGTGGCCTGCATGCACTGCTCGGACGCCCCGTGCATGTCGGTCTGCCCGGTCGATTGCTTCTACCGCACCGACGAAGGCGTGGTGCTGCATGACAAGGACGTCTGCATCGGCTGCGGCTACTGCTCCTACGCCTGCCCGTTCGGCGCGCCGCAGTTCCCGAGCAACGGCACCTTCGGCCTGCGCGGCAAGATGGACAAGTGCACCTTCTGCGCCGGTGGCCCGGAAGAGAACACCAGCCAGGCCGAGTACGAGAAATACGGCCGCAACCGGCTGGCCGAGGGGAAGCTGCCGGCCTGCGCCGAGCAGTGCTCGACCAAGGCGCTGCTGGGTGGCGACGGTGACGTGGTCGCCGACATCTTCCGCACCCGCGTGATCCAGCGCGGCAAGGGCAGCGAAGTCTGGGGCTGGGGCACCGCCTACGGCAAGCCGGCCGGCAGCACCGAGGCCAGCAAGCCATGAGCCGCCGCACCACCCCACTCCACCGCGGCGGGCTGGTGCTCGCCCTCGCGCTGCTCGCGCTGCTCGCGGCGCTGGCCGGCTGCGGCGAGCGCACGCAGGAGCTGCGCGCCAAGCAACCCGATCAGGCCCCCTACGCCGGCGGCGACAAGGCCGCGTGGGAATCGCAGATCAAGTCCCGCAACCAGAACCAGAACGAGTACGTCCGCGCCCCCGCGCGGCCGTGAGGAGCGGCGATGTCCAAGCTGATCCGCCACCTGGCCTCCCTGATGCTGGCCTCCGTCCTGCTGACCGCGGGCACGGCCGGTGCACAAACGGCCGACGCCGCCTCGGCTCCAGCAATGACTGGCGCACCGGCCGGCTTCGTCGCGCCCGCGGAGCCGCGCCCCGACGACACCGCCGCCGAGCGCGGCAAGAGCCAGCCCGGCAACAACGCCCCAGTCTGGCGCACCGTGCGCGAGACGGGCACACAACCCGGCTATTCGTCGCTGCCCGGGGCTGAAACGGGCGTGCTGATCCAGTCGCTCGTTCAATACCCCGGCTCCAGACTCACGACCGCGGGCGAGGCCTGGCGGCAGGTGCGCAACCAGTGGCTCATCCCTTACGGGGGTTCGCTGCTGCTGATCCTGGCGCTGGCGATCGCGCTGTTCTACTGGCGCAAGGGCGCGCTCGGCGGCCACACGCCCGACACCGGCCGCATGGTCGAACGCTTCACGCCGCTGGAGCGCTCGGCGCACTGGCTCAACGCGATCGCCTTCGTCGTGCTGGCGGTCTCCGGGCTGGTGATGGCCTTCGGCAAGTTCGTGCTGCTGCCGGTGCTGGGCCACACGCTGTTCGGCTGGCTCACCTTCGTGCTGAAGAACGCCCACAACTTCGCCGGGCCGCTGTTCGCGGTGTCGCTGCTCATCGTCATCGTCACCTTCGCCCGCGACAACCTGCCCCGCCAGGGCGACCTGTCCTGGCTGCTGAAGGGCGGCGGCCTGCTCGGCGGCGAGGAAGTGCCTTCGCACCGCTACAACGCCGGCGAAAAGGTCGTGTTCTGGGGTGGTGTGTTCGTGCTGGGGCTGGTCGTGGTGGCCTCCGGGCTGGTGCTCGACGACGTGCTGCCCGGCCTGCAGTGGCTGCGCGGCGACATGCAGATCGCCAACATGGTCCACGGCACGGCCACCGTGCTGATGATGGCCCTGTTCATGGGGCACATCTACATCGGCACCATCGGCATGAAGGGCGCCTACGACGGGATGCGCACCGGCTACGTCGACGAAGCCTGGGCCCGGGAACACCACGAACTCTGGTACGACGACATCAAGGCCGGCAAGATCCCGGCGCAGCGTTCCACCCCGGTCGCCGCTTCGGCGGCGGTCCCATCCAACGCGAGTCGACCCGCATGAAGCGCACCCCTCCCCGCACCACCACCTTCGCCCTGCTGCTGGCCGCGCTGGTCGGCACCGCCGTCGCCAAGCTGCCCGCGCCGAGCGATGAAGCCAAGGCCAAGGCCGCCGAAGCCGCCGCCAAGACCGCCCACGCGGGCAAGGCCGACGCCTACAAGCTCTGCCTGTCGATGGACAAGGTGGCGGCCGACTACCGCACCCGGGCCAAGGCCGCCGGCAAGGAGGTCAAGCCCGCCGCCGAAACCCCCGCCTGCGCGGACCCGGGCGCGTTTGTCTACACCCCGCCCGTCGCTGCGTCTGCTCCAGCCGCCGCCGCCTCCGCGCCACCCGCTGCGGCGTCCAAGGGCTGAACCATGGCCTTCGCCGCGCCCTTGCCCGACCTGCGCCCCGATGCGCCCCGGATGACCGCGGCGCGCGACCCGCTGCTGCGCGAGATCGAGGTGATGGACGAGTACGGCGAGCGCCGCACGATCTCCATTCCCGCCGAGCGCCCGCTGACCATCTTCGTGGACAAGCGCGAGGTGGTGACGCTGATGACGCTGGGCGCGAGTCCGGAGTTGCTGGTGCTGGGCTGGCTGCGCAACCAGCGGCTGGTGCAGGACCTGGCCGACATCGCCTCGATCACGGTGGACTGGGACGTCGGCGCTGCGGCCGTCTACACCCGCTCGGGCATCCCGGACCTCGACACCCGCACCGGCCGGCGCGTCGTCACCACCGGCTGCGGCCAGGGCACGGTCTTCGGCGACGTGATGGAGCAGGTGGACGCCATCCGCCTGCCCGACGCCCGCGCGGCGCGCATCCGCCAGGGCACGCTCAACGGCCTGCTCGACGTAATGCGCCAGCAGGACAGCATCCACCGCAAGGCCGGCTCGGTCCACGGCTGCGCGCTCTTCCTCGGCACGCAATTGCTGATGTTCATCGAGGACGTCGGCCGCCACAACGCCATCGACACCATTGCCGGCTGGATGTGGCTGCACGGCGTGGACGGCGGCGACAAGACCTTCTACACCACCGGCCGGCTCACCAGCGAGATGGTGATGAAGGCCGCGCACATGGGCGTGCCGATCGTCGTCTCGCGCAACGGGGTCACGCAGATGGGCCACGACCTCGCGACCCGGCTCGGCATGACGCTGTTCGGGCGCGCGGCGAACCGGCATTTCCTCTGCTACACCGGGTTCGACCGCTTCGATTCGGAGCCCGAGGTGCACCGGGCCGCCGTGCGGGTCGTCGCAGGCTGACGCGCTGGCCGATCAGGCGTTCGGGAATTTCAGGCCGATCCGCGCCGCTTCCACCACCGCCTCGGTGCGCGAGTTCACGCCCAGCTTGCGGAACAGGCCCAGCAGGTGGGTCTTGATGGTCGACTCGGCCAAGTCCAGTTCGCGGCAGATCACCTTGTTGGACTGACCGGCCGTCAGCAGGCGCAGCACGTCGACCTGCCGCGGCGTCAGCCCCAGCCGGTCGATGGCTTCGGCAGAGCGTTCCTCGTCAGACTGCTCCAGTTCGGGCAGGGGGGCCACCGCGCTGTAGACCGCCGGCGGCAGGTAAATACCGCCACCCAGCACGACCCGCAGCGCCTGCTCGACGCCCTTGCCGCGGGTCGTCTTCGGGATGAAGCCGGCGGCGCCCTCGTTGAGCGCGGCGATCATGGTCTCGACATCGTCGCTGGCAGAGAGCACCACGATGGTCAGCTCCTTCGACACCGCGCGCAGCTGGCGCAGGGTCGGCAGGCCCTGGCTGTCGCTCAGCCCGAGGTCGAGCAGCACCAGTTCGATGTCCGGCTCGGCCGACAGGTGCGTGAGCGCGGAACTCAACCCATCCGCCTCGCACATCACCACCTCCGGGAAACGGGCGGCCAGCAGCAGCATCAGGCCGGAGCGGAACAGCGCGTGGTCGTCGACAAGCAGGGCCTTCATCGGGGGCAGGATCGGAATCCTTCATCAGACAAGTGACCACTATAGCCAGCCCATCGCCTCGTCGTCCCGACCGCATCTACCCCTTGATGCATGACAAGCTGCGGTGACGGCAGAAGAGGCTCAATCGGAACCTGTCGCATTCACCGCCAAGGACGCTCCCATGACCACTGCCCCTGACAGCTACCGCAGCCTGACCCAGACCGTCTCCGGACAACTTGCCAGCCTGCGCAGCAGCACGCCCGAGGTGATGAAGGCCTTCAGCGATCTTGGGCGGGCCGCCACCGCCAGCGGCGTGCTCGACCAGAAAACCAAGGAGCTGATCGCCCTGGCGCTCAGCGTGGCAGCGCGCTGCGACCCCTGCATCGGCTTCCACACCCAGGCGCTGGTGAAGCTCGGCGCCACCCGCCAGGAGGTGGACGAGGCGATCGGTGTGGCGACCTACATGGGTGGCGGGCCGTCGCTGATGTACGCCGCCGGCGCGGTCTCCGCCTTCGACGAATTCGCCCGACTCGCTGCCAAATAGAAACCAGCTATTACATGAAACAAAACAGCCAATTGGATCAATTGGTTCGCAGACTCTAAGATTCGCGTCAATCGATCACCCGATCTTTTCAACCGCGACACAAGGAGCCTTCGCATGTCCCTGATCAACACCCAAGTCCAGCCGTTCAAGACCACCGCCTTCCACAACGGCCAGTTCGTTGAAGTCTCCAACGAGAGCCTGAAGGGCCACTGGTCGGTCCTGATCTTCATGCCGGCCGCCTTCACCTTCAACTGCCCGACCGAGATCGAAGACGCTGCCGACAACTACGCCGCCTTCCAGGCCGCCGGCACCGAGGTCTACATCGTCACGACCGACACCCATTTCTCGCACAAGGTGTGGCACGAGACCTCGCCGGCCGTCGGCAAGGCCAAGTTCCCGCTGGTGGGCGACCCGACCCACACGCTGACCAATGCCTTCGGCGTGCACATCCCCGAAGAAGGCCTGGCACTGCGCGGCACCTTCGTGATCAACCCGGACGGCATCATCAAGACCGCCGAGATCCACTCGAACGAGATCGCCCGTGACGTCAAGGAAACGCTGCGCAAGCTGAAGGCTGCCCAGTTCACCGCCGCCCACCCGGGCCAGGTCTGCCCGGCCAAGTGGAACGAAGGTGCTGCCACGCTGACGCCGTCGATCGACCTCGTCGGCAAGATCTGATCACGAACTGACCTTACCGGTCTTTCTCCCTCCCCCAGCGGGGGAGGGCCGGGGTGGGGGCTAACGCAGTCAACAAGGGCTGCGCAGGCCGAGCCCCCCTCCCAACCTCCCCCCGCTGGGGGGAGGAGCCAACGCAAAAAACATCCATGTTTCGGACCCGAAGGATTGCAGCCCGTGCAGCCCTTCCGGCCTGACTCGCCCCTACCTCACCTTCAAGGAGCACCGACCATGTTGGACAGCAACCTCAAGACCCAGTTGAAGAGCTACCTCGAACGCCTCGTGCAGCCGATCGAGATCGTCACCTTCGCCGACGACAGCGTGAATGCCCGCCAGATGCTCGAACTGGTGGCGGACGTGGCCTCGGTCGCGCCGGCCGGCCAGCTGAGCGTGCGGGCGGGTGCGACCAGCGGCGAGCGGGTGCCCTCCTTCCAGATCACCCGTGCCGGCGCCGACACCGGCGTGCGCTTCGCCGGCCTGCCGATGGGCCACGAGTTCACGTCGCTGGTCCTCGCGCTGTTGCAGACCAGCGGCTACCCGCCCAAGGTGGACGCCGACCTGATCGCGCAGATCAAGGCGCTCGATCCGGGACAGGATCTCGTCTTCGAGACCTACATGTCCCTGACCTGCCACAACTGCCCGGACGTGGTGCAGGCGTTCAACCTGCTGGCCGCACTCAACCCGAAGATCCGCCACACCGCCGTCGAAGGCTCGATGTTCCAGGCCGAGATCGACGAGCGCCAGATCATGGGCGTGCCCTGTGTCTACCTGAACGGGCAGATGTTCGCGTCGGGCCGGATGGAGCTGGCCGAGATCCTGGCCAAGATCGACACCGGCGCCTCGGACCGCGAAGCGAAGAAGCTCGAGGCCAAGGACGCCTTCGACGTGCTGATCGTCGGCGGCGGCCCGGCGGGTGCCGCGGCGGCGATCTATGCAGCGCGCAAGGGCATCCGCACGGGCGTCGCAGCCGAGCGCTTCGGCGGGCAGGTGCTCGACACCATGGGCATCGAGAACTTCATCTCGGTGAAGGAAACCGACGGCCCGAAGCTGGTCGCCGCGCTGGAGCAGCACGTCAAGCAATACGAAGTGGACGTGATGAACCTGCAGCGCGCCGTGTCACTGGTGCCGGCGAGCGAACCCGGCGGGCTGATCGAGGTGAAGCTGGAGAGTGGCGCGAGCCTGCGCAGCAAGACGGTCATCCTCTCGACCGGTGCGCGGTGGCGCCAGATGAACGTGCCCGGTGAAGCCGAGTACCGCAACAAGGGCGTGGCCTACTGCCCGCACTGCGACGGGCCGCTGTTCAAGGGCAAGCGTGTGGCGGTGATCGGCGGCGGCAATTCGGGTGTGGAAGCCGCGATCGACCTGGCCGGCATCGTCCGCCACGTCACGCTGATCGAATTCGACAAGCAACTGCGCGCCGACGCCGTGCTGCAGAAGAAGCTGTTCAGCCTGCCGAACGTGACGGTGATCGTCTCGGCGCTGTCCACCGAAGTCCACGGCGACGGCCAGAAGGTCAGCGGCCTGAGCTACAAGGACCGCACGAACGACACGATGCACCGCGTCGAGCTGGACGGCATCTTCGTGCAGATCGGCCTGCTGCCCAACAGCGAGTGGCTCAAGGGCACGGTGGAGCTGAGCGCACGCGGCGAGGTGATCATCGACGCACGCGGCCAGACCTCGGTGCCCGGCGTCTTCGCTGCGGGGGACGTGACGACCGTGCCCTACAAGCAGATCATCATCGCGATGGGGGCGGGATCGACCGCGGCGCTGAGCGCGTTCGACCACCTGATCCGCACCAGCGCACCGGCCTGAGCCGGGCGCGGGTCGGCGCCACGGCTCACGCGGTGGCGCTGGCCTTGCGCAGGATGGCGTAAAGCTGGTCCTTCAGCACCAGCTTCGCCTTCTTGGCCGCCTCGACTTCCTCGTGGGTGGCGCCGACGATGCGCGCTTCCATGTTCTTGATCTGCTGGTCGAGTTCGTTGTGCTTGTCGAACAGGTGCTGGAAGTGGTGGTCGGTGGTCTTGAGCTGGCTGATCAGGTCGCGGTATTCGGGGAACATGGGATCTTCCTTGGCGTCTTGGTGGAGTCGCCCACTCTAGGCCGACCTGTGCCGCCAGGACTTTACCCAGATCAAGGAAGCGGACACTATCTTTGCGATTGAGAATGATTCTTGATAACATCGAGACATCACCATCCAGTCGATCCATTGCCGGACGCCCGACCATGACACACCTGACCCGCCGCCCCTTCGTCGCCACCGCTGCCGCACTGGCGGTCTCGCTGCTCGGCCTGCCTGCGCTCGCGCAGGAGCAGGTGCTCAACATCTACTCGGCGCGCCACTACCAGACCGACGAAGCGCTCTACAGCAACTTCACCAAGACCACCGGCATCAAGATCAACCGCATCGACGGCAAGGAAGACGAACTGGTCGAGCGCATCCGCAACGAAGGCACCGCCAGCCCCGCCGACCTGCTGATCACGGTGGACGCCACGCGGCTGGAGATCGCCGACAAGCTCGGCCTGTTCCAGCCGGTGAAGTCGACGGTGCTGGAGACCCGCATCCCGGCCCAGTTGCGCACGCCGAACTGGTACTCGTTCTCGACCCGCGCCCGCGTCATCGTCTACAACAAGGCGGCCCTCAAGCGCGAGCAGGTGCTGAACTACGAAGACCTCGCCAACCCGGCGCTGAAGGGCCAGGTCTGCGTGCGCTCGGGATCGCATCCCTACAACCTGTCGCTGGGCGGTGCGCTGATCGCCCATGACGGCGAAGCGAAGACCGAAGCCTGGGCCCGAGGCATGGTGGCCAACTTCGCCCGCGCGCCCAAAGGCGGCGACACCGACCAGATCATGGCGGTGGCGGCCGGCGAATGCGGCGTGACACTGTCGAACACCTACTACGTCGCCCGTCTGCTGCGCTCGACCAAGCCGGCGGACCAGGAGGCCATGCGCGCTGTCGGCGTGGTGTGGCCGAACCAGTCGAGCTGGGGCGCGCACGTGAACGTGTCCGGCGCGGGCGTGCTGAAGTATTCGCCGAACAAGGCGGCGGCGGTGAAGTTCCTGGAGTACCTCGCCAGCGACGCCGCACAGCTCTATTTCGCCGACGGCAACAACGAGTGGCCGGTGGTCGCCTCGGTCAAGACGAACAACCGCGCACTCGAATCGCTGGGCACCTTCAAGGCCGATGCGCTGCCGATCGGCGACCTGGCGAAGAACACGGTCAATGCGCAGAAGGTATTCGACCGCGCCGGCTGGCGCTGACGGCTCAGGCCGAGCGCCCCTTCGCGATGCTGCGGCACAGCAGCACCATCGGCACCAGCCCCACCACCACGATCGCCAGCGCCGAGGTCGACGCCTCGGTCAGCCGCTCGTCCGAGGCCAGCGTGTAGGTCTGCGTGGCCAGCGTGTCGAAGTTGAACGGGCGCATCACCAGCGTGGCGGGCAGCTCCTTCATCACGTCGATGAACACCAGCAGCCCCGCCGTCAGCGCACTCCCCCGCAGCATCGGCAGGTGAACGCGCCGCAGCGTCTGCCCCGCGCTCAGGCCGAGGCTGCGCGCGGCGTGGTCCATGTTCGGCGTGATGCGGCCCAGGCCCTCGTCGATCGCCTGCACCGCCGCCGTCAGGTAGCGCACCAGGCAGGCGTAGACCAGCGCCGCGATGCTCCCGGTGAACAACAAGCCCGGCGTGTGCCCGGTCAGCTCGCCGATCAGCGCCGCCAGCGCGTGGTCGAGCCGCGTCACCGGGATCAGCACCCCGACCGCGATCACCGACCCCGGCAGCGCATAACCCAGGCCCACCACCCGGTGCGCCCAGCGCATGGCCGGTCCGCGGTGGATGCGCGCCGCATAACCGATCAGCAGCGCCAGCGCCACCGCCAGCAGCGCGGTCGTGCCGGCCACCAGCATGCTGTTGCGCGCCAGCACGAAGAAACGTTCACCGAACTGCGCGTCGCCGTCGGTGAGCGCCATCCTCAGCAACAGCCCGGCCGGCAGCAGGAAACCCGCCACCAGCGGCAGCACACAGCCGATCACCGCGCCCACCGCCTTCACGCCGGTCAGCGGCGCACGCGGGCTGCCGAGCCGCCGCAACGTCGTGTCGTGGTAACGCCGCCCGCCCCGGCTGACCCGCTCGAACGTCAGCACCGCCACCACGAAGGCCAGCAGCACCAGCGCGAGCTGCGCCGCCGCCACCCGGTCGCCGAGCGAGAACCAGGCGCGGTAGATGCCAGTCGTGAAGGTCTGCACCGCGAAGTAGGACACCGTGCCGTAGTCCGCCAGCGTCTCCATCAGCGCCAGCGCCACGCCACCGGCAATCGCCGGCCGCGCCATGGGCAGCGACAGCCGCAGGAACGCCCGGAACGGCGACAGCCCCAGCGAGCGCCCGACCTCGATCATGCCGCCCGCCCGCTCGATGAACGCCGTGCGCGCCAGCATGTAGACATACGGGTAGAGCACCAGCGTGAACATCAGCGCCGCGCCGCCCAATGTGCGCACGTCCGGGAACCAGTAATCGGCCTTGCGCCAGCCGAAGGCCTCACGCAGCGCGGTCTGCACCGGCCCGACGTACTGGAAAAAGTCGGTGTAGACATAGGCGATCACATACGACGGCATCGCCAGTGGCAGCACCAGCGCCCACTCGAACCCCGCCCGCCCCGGAAACTCGTAGCGCGTCACCAGCCACGCCGAGCCCACCCCCAGCGCCGACACCCCCAGCCCGACCCACAGGCACAGCCACAGCGTGCTCGCCACATAGTCGCCGAGGACGGTGGAGGCCAGGTGACGCCAGGTCTCGCCCGTGCCACCGGAGAACACATGCGTGCCGACCGACAGCAGCGGCGCCGCCACCAGCAGCGCAGCCAGTACGGCGATCCACAGTAACCAAGGTCGGCGGTTCATAGCAACAGACATCAGGGACACCATTACGGTCAACGATAATCATTATCATCTGGACCATGCCCATACACCCCGCTCCCTGGCTCGCTCTCGACGGACTCCGACTCGGCTACGGCCCCAAGACCGTCGTCGAACACCTCGAGATCCACCTGCCGCAAGGCGCCATCGGCTGCCTGCTCGGGCCATCCGGCTGCGGCAAGACGACCGTGCTGCGCGCGGTGGCGGGCTTCGAGCCGGTGCTCGGTGGCGAAATCCGGCTGGACGGGCAGGTGGTCAGCTCGGCCCATGTGCATGTGCCACCCGAACAGCGCCGCATCGGCATGGTGTTCCAGGACCACGCCCTCTTTCCACACCTGACCGTGGCGGCCAATGTCGGCTTCGGACTGCGCGGCCATCCGAGTCCTGCCCAGCGCGTGGCGGAGATGCTCGACACGGTCGGCCTCGGCCACACCGCGCAGCGTTACCCGCACGAACTCTCCGGCGGCCAGCAGCAGCGCGTGGCACTCGCCCGCGCACTGGCGCCGTCGCCGCGGTTGATGTTGCTGGACGAGCCGTTCTCCAGCCTCGACATCGAACTGCGCGAGCGGCTCGGGGCGGAACTGCGCAGCCTGCTGAAAGCCGCGGGCACCACCGCCCTGCTCGTCACCCACGACCAGCACGAAGCCTTCGCCATCGCCGACGAGATCGGCGTGATGCACCAGGGGCGGATCCAGCAATGGGCCGGCGCCTACCAGCTCTACCACGAGCCGGCGAACCGCTTCGTCGCCGACTTCGTCGGGCAAGGCGCCTTCCTGCCGGGCGAAGTGCTGGCCGGGCACCACCACATCCGCACGGAACTGGGGGTGGCGCACAGCGACCAGCCGATCCGCTGCACCGAGCATGGCGACCTGTGCGGCGCGGGCTGCGCGGTCGATGTGCTGCTGCGGCCCGACGACGTGGTCCACGACGACGATGCGCCGATCCGCGCCCGCGTGGTCCACAAGGCCTTCCGCGGCGCGGAGTTCCTCTACACGCTGGCACTCGACAGCGGCGCGCAGGTGCTCTCGCTCGTGCCTTCGCACCACAACCACGCCATCGGCGAAGCGATCGGGATCCGGCTGGAGCTGGCGCATGTGGTGGCCTACCAGCGCGAGCAGGCGGGGGTGACGGCGGGGGCCTGAGACAATCTCCACCATGCTGCACTCCAGTCCCGTCACCCGCCGAGGAACCCTCACATGCTGACCCGTCTGCAGATCAAGGGCTTCAAGAACCTCCGCGATGTCGACGTGCACTTCGGGCCGTTCACCTGCATCGCCGGGCGCAACGGCGTCGGCAAGTCCAACCTGTTCGATGCCATCACCTTCCTGAGCGACCTGGCCTCGATGCCGCTGCTGCAGGCGGCACTGAAGGTGCGCGGCACGGGCGACCGCATCAGCGGCATCGAGAACCTGTTCGCCCGCTCGGATGACCCCAAGCAGATGTCGCTGATCGTCGAAATGGTGGTTCCACGCGAGGTCACCGACGACTACGACCGCCAAGCCACTGCCACCGCCACCTACTTGCAGTACACCTTGGTACTGGGATTCGATCCGAAGCGTGACAGCGACACAGGCAAGGACCCGATCTACATCGACAAGGAGGAACTGGTCGCCAGACCCTCCAGCGAAGCCGACAAGCTGCTGCGTTTCCAGCCAGGCAAGGCCTGGATCAAACGCCACGTCTTCGGACCGGGCAAGCGCCGGACCCCGTTCATCGAAACGGATGACGAGCAAGCCATCAAGCTGTACGGCGACCTGGCCAAGGCCGGTCGCCCTTCGACAGTCCCTGCCAGAAAATCACCGCAGACGGTGCTCTCGGGCGTGAACGCATCCTCGCATCCCACGGCACTGGCGGCGCGTCGTGAACTGCAGTCCTGGCGCCTGCTGCAACTCGAACCGAGCGCCCTGCGCGCACCGGACGAGTACCGCGGCCAATCCCGACTCAGTGTCACGGGCGGCCATCTGCCCAACACATTGATGCGCATCGGCAGTCAAGCCACCGTGGCGCAGCAACTGGCCGAACTGATCCCCGGCATCGTCTCGGTGGACGTGGACAGCGACGACGTTCGACAGCAGCGCACACTCGGCGTCACGATGAAGAATCGGGAGCGCTATGCGGCCAGTTCCTTGTCCGATGGCACGCTGCGCTTCCTCGCGTTGGCGGTGCTGGCCTCCGACCCGCTGGCGACAGGTCTGGTCTGCCTGGAAGAGCCGGAGAACGGCATCCATCCGCAGCGGATTCCCGAGATGCTGCGCTTGGTGTGCAGCCTCGCCGAAGACATGGATCCGGACGACTCGGAAGATGGCAACGCTTCAACGCTGCGGCAGGTCATCATCAACACGCATTCACCACTGGTCGTGGCGGAACTGCCTGACAGCGATCTGCTGATGGCGGAAACCCTGAGGGAACGGCGAGCGGAGTGGATCCATTTCAAACCGCTGGGAAACACCTGGCGCGCAGAGCATCTTCCGCAGACCGAGCTGATCAGCAAGGGTGAATTGCAGGCTTACCTGGGCGGCCTGTCCAGGGTACCGCCCTCGGCGCAGCGCCGCGTGCAAGACCACCTCACGCTGGATCTGTTCAGCACACCCGCAGCACGGAGCACCTGATGGCCGTGACCTGCACGCTCGTGGCCGATGGCAGTTCGGATCGGGTGCTGATTCCGCTGCTGGAGATGCTGCTCGACGAGCATTGCCCCGGCCCCTACCGTCCACCGCATCTGGTGGAGTTGCCCGCCGGCCTGTCGTTGATCGAGCGGATCAAGCAGGCACTGGACCTGTACCCGTGTGACCTGCTCTTCGTACACCGAGATGCCGAAAAGGAATCCTCTGCGTCCCGGGCGGCGGAGATCCGACACGCACTCGAAGAGATCGAACGCTGCCCATCATCCATGTTGATCGTCCCCGTACGCATGACGGAGTCCTGGCTCCTGGTCGAAGAAAAGGCCATCCGGGCTGCTGCGGGCAATCCCTCAGGGAAGACCCCACTCGGTCTACCTGCCATCACGAAACTCGAATCCCTGCCCAACCCCAAACAGGTGCTGTTCGACGCGCTGCGCACAGCCAGTGAGCTGCCAGCGAGTCGCCTGCGCAAGTTCTACCCAGAAGAAAAACGCCACGGCGTCACCGCTCAGATGGATGTGGACAGCCTGGCTCGACTGCGTCGCCTGCCATCGTTCCAGCATTTGGAGCACCAGATCCAGCAGCACTTCACGGCCTGAGACAATCACGCCCATGCTGCAATTCCAACTCCTCGGCACCGAAGGCCACGCGCGCCGCGGTCGCCTGACGCTCAACCACGGCGTCGTCGAAACCCCCATCTTCATGCCCGTGGGCACCTACGGCACCGTCAAGGGCGTGATGCCGCGCTCGCTCGAAGAGATGGGCGCGCAGATCATCCTGGGCAACACCTTCCACCTCTGGATGCGCCCCGGACTCGACGTGATGGCGCAGTTCGGTGGCCTGCACAAGTTCGAGAACTGGCACAAGCCCATCCTCACCGACTCGGGCGGCTTCCAGGTCTGGTCGCTCGGCGAGATGCGCAAGATCAGCGAGGAAGGCGTCAAGTTCGCCTCGCCCGTCAACGGCGACAAGCTCTTCCTCACGCCCGAGATCAGCGTGCAGATCCAGACGGTGCTGAACTCCGACATCGTCATGCAGTTCGACGAATGCACGCCCTACTGGCAAGGCGTCAAGGGCAGCGGCCACATCACCAGCGAGAAGGAAGCGCGGGTGTCAATGGAGCTGTCGATGCGCTGGGCCAAGCGCTCGAAGGCGGAATTCGAGCGGCTGGAGAACCCGAACGCCCTCTTCGGCATCGTGCAGGGCGGCATGTTCGAGAGCCTGCGCGAAGAGTCGCTGAACGGGCTGGTGGAGCTGGACCTGCCGGGCTACGCGGTCGGCGGTGTCTCGGTCGGCGAGCCCAAGGACGAGATGCTGCGGATCATGCGCCACACGCCGCACCTGCTGCCCAGCCAGAAACCGCGCTACCTGATGGGCGTCGGCACGCCGGAAGATCTGGTGGAAGGTGTCGCCTGCGGCGTGGACATGTTCGACTGCGTCATGCCGACCCGCAACGCACGCAACGGCCACCTCTTCACCCGCTTCGGCGACCTGAAGATCCGCAACGCGCGCCACAAGTCGGACGAAGGCCCGATCGACATGAGCTGCGCGTGCCACACCTGCCAGAACTTCAGCCGCGCCTACCTGCACCACCTCGACCGCTGCGGCGAGATGCTCGGCCCGATGCTGACCAGCATCCACAACCTGCACTACTACCTGAACCTGATGCAGGAAGTGCGCAACGCGCTGGATGCGGGTGAGTTCGCGACATTTCAGGTGCAGTTCAAGGCCGATCGCGCCCGAGGGGTCTAGCCATGGACATCCGCTGGCCCCTGTCGGACGACCTGAACCCGCCGGCCACCGACGCCGACCTCGCCACACTGCAGCAGCAACTCGGCGTCACACTGCCCGTGGACTACGTGCAAGTGCTCTGCCAGCACAACGGCCAGCGCGGGCTGGCAGACGGGCTGTTCGACGGGCAGGAATTCCTCTCGACGCAGAACGTGTTCGCGCAGTGGCAGGTCTGGAAAGGCCTGCACGACGCGGGGCGGTTCAAGGCCCTGCATTCGTCGCCGGCCGCGGGCGTGCGCAATGACTGGTGGAACCCGCGCTGGATCCCGTTCACGCACGATGGTGGCGGCAACCACCTGTGCCTCGACCTCGACCCGGCCGAAGGTGGCACGGCCGGTCAGGTCATCACGGTGTGGCACGACTCCGGCGAGCGTGCGCTGGCCGGCAGCAGCTTCGGCGACTGGTTCAACCGCTGGCTGCAGCGCACGGCGGCGTAAGGCCAGCGTCCAGCGCCCTCACCCCGCCGCCAGCACCTCGTCGATCACCTCGACCCAGTGCTTGACCGGCAACTGCGTCCCCGACTGCAAATGCTGGATGCAGCCGATGTTGCCGGAGATGATGACGCTGGGCTGGCGCGCCTCCAGCGTCTGCACCTTGCGGTCGCGCAGCTGGTAGGCGATCTCGGGTTGCAGCACGGAATATGTGCCGGCCGAGCCGCAGCAGAGGTGGCTGTCCTGCGTCGGCAGGTGCACCTCGAAGCCGATCTCGGCCATCGCCGCCTCGACGCCGCCGCGCAGCTTCTGGCCGTGCTGCAGCGTGCAGGGTGGGTGATAAGCCAGCACACCGCGGGCGCGGCGCTGGCCCATGACGGCCTTGAGCGGGCCGATCAGCGTGGGCAGCAGCTCGGACAGGTCCCGCGCGGCCGCGCTGATGCGTGCCGCCTTCTCGGCGTAGGCAGGATCGTGCGCGAGCGCGTGGCCGTAGTCCTTGACCGACAGGCCGCAGCCCGAGGCGTTGAACACGATGGCCTCGACCGGCTCGACTCCACCCAGCCCTTCGACCTTGGGCCACCAGGCGTCGATGTTGCGGCGCATGTCGGTCAGCGCGCCTTCGCGGTCACCGAGGTGGTCGCGCACGGCGCCGCAGCAGCCGGCCTCGTCGGACACCAGCGTCTGCACGCCGCAGGCATCGAGCACGCGGGCGGTGGCGCTGTTGATGTTGGGCGCCAGCGTCGGCTGCACGCAGCCCTGCAGCATCAGCACCTTGCGGCGGTGTTCGCGCGTGGGCCAGCGCTGGGCGTGGGCCATCGCGGCCGCACTCAGCTTGGACGGCACCTTGTTCTTGATCATGCCCGGCAGCAGCGCGCGCACGTTCTGCCCCACCTTCAGCATCGGGCCGAAGCTGGGCGAGGTCATGGTCTCGCGCAGCATCCAGCGCACGGTGCGGTCGGCGCGCGGGCGCTCGACCTTGGCGTCCACCACGCGCCGGCCGATCTCGACCAGCGCGCCGTACTCGACCCCGGACGGACAGGTCGTCTCGCAGCTGCGGCAGGTCAGGCAGCGGTCCAGGTGGAGCTGGGTCTTGCGGGTCGGCTCGTGGCCTTCCATCACCTGCTTGATCAGGTAGATGCGGCCGCGCGGGCCGTCCAGCTCGTTGCCGAGCAGCTGGTAGGTCGGGCAGGTGGCGGTGCAGAAACCGCAGTGCACGCAGCGGCGCAGGATCTCTTCCGCGCGGTCGCCGTCGGGGGTGCCCTTGAATTCAGGCGCGAGGGTGGTTTGCATGCTGGCTCAGAGTCCCGGGTAGAGACGGCCCGGGTTGAACACGCCGTCGGGGTCGAAGGCCTGCTTGAGTTCCTGGTGGATGCGGTCGAGCGGCGGCTTGAGCGGCGCGAACACGCCCAGGCCGTTGGACGACGCGGTCTTGTCCCGGGCGCGGAACAGCGTGGCGTGGCCGCCGGCCTGCGTGGCGATCTGGCGCACACGGGCGGCGGGCTCGCGCGTGACCCACCAGCGCTGTGCGCCGCCCCAGTCGATGAGCTGGTCGCCCGGCAGCGGCAGCGGTGGTGCACCCGACGGCACCGACAGCCGCCACAGCGCAGCCCCATCGGCCAGCGCGCGGCGCGCCTCGACGAAGAAGTCGTCGGTCTGGTCGCGCATCCCGAGCCAGAAGCGCTGCGCCAGTGCGTTGTCGATCGGCTCGCCGCCCATCTTCTGGTTGGCGGCGGCCACGGCGGTCGTCGCCCCGGACAGGCGCACCACCAGCGCGCCCTGCCACCACGCGGTCGCGTTGACCGGCAGCGGCTGGCCGGCCCAGCGCTGCATCAGGTCGAGCGCCTCGCCTTCCGAGCAGTCGAAGCGCAGCGTGCTGGTGTAAGACGGCGTGGGCATCACCTTCAGCGACACCTCGCAGATGACGCCCAGGATGCCCAGCGAGCCGGTGACCATGCGGGAGACGTCGTAGCCGGCGACGTTCTTCATCACCTGGCCACCGAAGGTCAGCACCTCGGCCTTGCCGGTCAGCAGGGTCATGCCCAGCACGTAGTCGCGCACGCTGCCCATCGCCGCGCGGGAGGGGCCGGACAAGCCCGTCGCCACCATGCCGCCGATCGTGCCGCCACGCTGGCCGGGGCGCTCGGTGTCGGGGTAGCGCGGCGGCTCGAAGGCGAGGTACTGGTTGCGGCGGGCGAGTTCGGCCTCGACCTCGGCGATGGGGGTGCCCCCGCGCACGGTCATGACCAGCTCGCTGGGCTCGTAGCGCGTGATGCCGGTCAGGCCGCGCACGTCGAGCAACTGGCCCTGGATGGGCTCGCCGTAGAAGGACTTGGTGCCCGTGCCACGGATGGCGAGGCTGCCACGCGCCTCGCGGGCGACGCGGACGCGTTCGATCAGGCTGTCGAGGGCCTTGCTCATGGGTGTGTGGTGTTCAGGAACACGGTCAGGAATCAGAAACGGGGCAGTTCGCTGAAAGGCAGCAGACCGCGTTTGACGTGCATTCTTCCGTACTCGGCGCAGCGGTGGAGGGAAGGAATCACCTTGCCGGGATTGAGCAGACCGGGCGCGTCGAACGCCCGCTTCACCGCCAGCATCATCGCGCGCTCTTCGGGGGCGAACTGCACGCACATGGAATTGAGTTTCTCGATGCCCACGCCGTGCTCGCCGGTGATCGTGCCGCCCATGGCCACACTGGTCTCCAGGATCTCGGCGCCGAAGGCTTCGGCCCGCTCCAGCTCGCCGGGGCGGCTGGCATCGAACAGGATCAGCGGGTGCAGGTTGCCGTCGCCGGCGTGGAAGACGTTGCAGCAGCGCAGGTCGTGGCGGAACTCCATCTCGGCGATGGCCCCCAGCATGTCGGCCAGGCGCCGGCGCGGGATGGTCGAGTCCATGCAGAGGTAGTCCGGGCTGATGCGGCCGGTGGCGGGAAAGGCGTTCTTGCGACCCGACCAGAACTTCAGCCGCTGCACCTCGTCGCGGCTGACTTCGAGCCGGCTTGCCCCGCAGCGGCGCAGCACCTCGGTCATGCGGCCGATCTCTTCCTCCACCTCTTC
Source organism: uncultured Sphaerotilus sp. (assembly GCF_963924895.1). Lineage (NCBI taxonomy): Bacteria > Pseudomonadati > Pseudomonadota > Betaproteobacteria > Burkholderiales > Sphaerotilaceae > Sphaerotilus > uncultured Sphaerotilus sp. The sequence goes on along the minus strand of NZ_CAWURG010000022.1, from coordinate 43,698 downwards.
CGGCGTGCCGTCGCTCTCGCAGAGCAGGATGGCGGCGGCCTCCAGGTCGTAGCCGGCGTGCACGAAGTCCTCGACCGCGGCGGTCATCGGCTTGTCCATCATCTCCAGCCCGGCGGGGATGATGCCGGCGGCGATGATCTCGGCCACCGCATCGCCCGCCGTCTCGACGGTGGGGAAGCTGGCCATGATGCAGCGCGCGATCTGCGGGCGCGGCACCAGCTTGACGGTGACCTCGGTGATGACCGCCAGCATCCCTTCGCTGCCGATGACCACGCTCAGCAAGTCCAGCCCGGGCGCGTCCAGCGCGGCGCTGCCGAACTCGACCGGCTCGCCCTCGACGTTGTAGCCACGCACCTTCAGCACGTTGTGCAGCGTCAGGCCGTATTTCAGGCAGTGCACGCCGCCCGAGTTCTCGGCCACGTTGCCGCCGATGGTGCAGGCGATCTGGCTCGACGGGTCCGGCGCGTAGTACAGGCCGAAGGGTGCGGCGGCCTCGCTGATGGCGAGGTTGCGCACGCCGCACTGCACGACGGCGGTGCGCTCGCGCGGATCGATCTTCAGGATGCGGCTGAAGCGGGCCAGCGACAGGGTCAGGCCGTCGCGGTGCGGTGTGGCGCCGCCGGACAGGCCGGTGCCGGCGCCACGCGCCACGACCGGCACCTCCAGCCGCCGGCAGGCGCGCAGCACGTTGGCGACCTGCTCCTCGGTCTCGGGCAGCGCCACCGCCATCGGCTGGGCGCGGTAGGCGGTCAGGCCATCGCACTCGTAGGGGATCGTGTCTTCGGACTGCCACAGCAGCGCGTGCGGGGGCAGCACGGAACCCAGGGCCTGGACCAGGCGGCTCTGGCGTTGTCGGCGGACGGCCGGGTTGTCGGGCGCCTCGGCGCTCGCGCCGCCATCGGCCGGGCCTGCGGTGGCCAGTGCGTCCTGCGGCAAGGGGGCGTTCATCGGAAAACTTCTCCAGCAAGGGCGGGCAGCCCGAGCGGCCACCTCATCGGTGGGCCGCACTGTAATGGGTCGGGACCCCCATTCCAGTGCCCGTCGGTCAAGAATGCAGAAAGACCGTCAAGACGGCGGTGTATCCGTACAGATGATGCCGTGCAATCTCGCCTCCGGCGAAAAAACCGACCAGCGGCACGTCACCCAGCGCGTGGCGCACGATCTGCAACTCGGCGGAAGGGCCACCGAAGTGCGGCCCGCCCCGGCCGGAGCAGCTCACGTAGACCGCGCCGGCGATGCGTCGGGCGGGTGCGCCGCCGTCGTCGGGATCGGGGCTCAGCTCCTCGCGGATCTCGGCGCAGATGCGCATCAGGTCGCGCCGGGCTGCCTCGGGGTTGCGGGTGCAGAAGGTCAGCTTCATGCCCGGCTCGACCTGCGCGGCCACCGCGACGGCGTGGTGCATCGGGTCCAGCCCGATCAGGTGCCGCACGCGGGTGTCGCTGCCGAACTGGCTGCCGCGGCTGAACACGTCGTCCTGCGCGTCGGTCAGCCCGACCAGCGTGGCGCGCAGGCGCGGCACGGCCTCGCGCGGCCGGTCGAGGTCGATGTCCAGGTCGCGCAGCAGGCAGGACAGCGCCGACTGCCCGTCCAGCACCGCGACGATGTGGTCGCGGGCCTCGTTCACCTCGCGCACCGGCCCGATCGGCTGGCAGCCCTGCGACACCCGCGACAGCAGCCCGACCTCGCGCGTGAACGCCACACCGGACACCCCACCCTCGTAGACCCCGGACAGTGCGGCCGAGCCGGCCACCACCGCCGGCGCACAGAACTGCACGCTGCGCCCGCGCGAGGCCATCAGCCCGCCGAACAGGTAGCCGCTGGCGGTGCGCTGCGACAGCTCGACGATCAGCTCGCCCATGTCGGGCGTCTGGCCGTCGCCGTGCACCAGCGCGGTGTGGGCATCGCTGCGCACCAGCGGCCGCTCGCCGCTGTACAGCTCGAAGCTGCCCGGCGGCAGATCGGCCAGCATCAGCACCAGCGCAGGCTCGTCGAAGTACTCGACCCCGCTGACCGCCACACCGATGCCCACCCCGCCGACCCACGACACCCGAGGCCAGCGCTGGCGCAACTCGGCCAGCAGCGCATCGGCCTGCGGCGCGTAGTGGTCGGTGATGTAGACCAGCCCGAGCGTGAAGTCCGCGGGGGCGTCTGCGGGTGGGGACAGTGATGCCCGCTGGGCATCGATCTGGGCCGCCACCAGCGCCAGCGCCATGTGCGCGTCGGGATGGGTGGCGTGTGCGGTGAGAAAGGTGTGCATGGATCAGCGGTCAAGGCGCGGGAACGCCTGCTCAGCCCTTGGTGGACTTCGGGGCGGGCGCCTTCTTGGCCGGCGCTTTCTTGGTGGCCTCGGCCGCAGCGGGGGCAGGCGGTGCAGCCGACGGCTTCGGGGCCGCCTTGCGGGCCGTGGCAGGCTTCGCAGCGGCCACCGTCTCCGCCGCGGTGCTCACCGCGCCCTTGACCGCCTCGGCCATCGTCTCGGACGCACGGGCCTGCGCTTCGGCTGCCGCTGCGGTCGTCGCCTTGAGGGCCTCGGCAGCGCGGGCCTGCGCCTCGTTCGTGGCTTCGGAGGTGGCCTGCATGGCCTGCGTGGCCAGCTGCGTGAACTGCTGGGTCAGCGCGCCCCACCACTGCATCGGATCGACCGGCCCGGAAGTGCCTGCCTCTGCAGCGGCAGCGGCAGCGGCAGCGGCAGCGGCAGCGGCAGCGGCAGGTGCCGGCGCGGGCGCGGGCGCGGGGGACGGTGCCGCAGCGGATGCCGCCGTCTGGAACATGTCGGCCATCGAGCGCACCTTGAGCGCCTCGCCGAGATCGCCCATCTGCACGTTCATGGTCTTGAGCGTGCCCAGCGTCATGCGCTGCACTTCGAGCGCCTGCACGGTGGTGCCGATCATGCGGGCGTTCTGGTCGAGCCAGAACTGCACCGTGCGCAGCTCGTTGATGCGGCGGTCCAGCTCCTCCGGGTCGAGCGTCGGCGCGACCCACTGACCGATGCTGGGCAGCGTCTGCCCGGCGTTCTTGACCAGTCCCTGGAGGAACTCGAAGCCAGGAACGAACTTGCTGAAGGTGTCGGTGAAGGAATGGGGGTCGGACATCTTGTTTTCCTCGGGATCTGGGTCGGTGGTACGGGGTGGCAGTCGCACGCTGCCAGCCCATTGTGCCGAGCGATCCCCCCAGTGTCACTGACGATCGAGCGGGAGGACCTGCACCCGGAAACCGCGGCGCGCCATCTGCTGCGGCAAGCCGGCCGGGCCGATCATGTGCAGCGCGCCGACGGCGGCAAACACCGTGTGCCCGCGCTGGTGGAGCGCGGCGATGCGGTCGGCCATCGCGGGGTTGCGGGCGTCGACGGTGGTGTGGTGCTGCGCGCGGTCCGCGTCGGAGTCCTGGCAGCCGCACCAGCTGGCGAAGGCCTCCAGATCGTCCAGCCGGGCCTCGGCCCAGTCGGTGACCAGGCGCTGCACCACCGCGCGTGAAGCCTCGCTGCCCAGCTCCCGCAGGCCCTGGCGGACGGCGGCCAGCGCCGCGGACGGCGCGTCGTGCACCATCAGCGCCATCTGCTGCTCGGGGGTCTCCAGCGACACGATCGGCAGGCCGAGGTCACGGGCCCGGCGCATCAGCCCGGCATCGATGCCCCAGGCGGGATCCAGCCCCTCCCGGCGCAACGCCAGTGAAACGAGCGTGACCACCTGCAACTCGGGCCGCAGTCCGTCGAGGCTGCCATGCACGCAGGCCTCGCGCGCCGCCTGCTCGATCTGCCGGGCCTCCGCGGCGGGCAGGCGCGGCCCGCCGGGGCGCGCCTGGGCGGCACGCTGCAAGCGGCGGAGCACCTCAGGGTCCAGCAGATTCAGCTCGAAAGCCGCCCGGTCGACCGCCTGCATCGCCGCCCGCACCTGCGGCCCCGGCAGCGCCCACTCGCGGCGGGCGAGGTGGATGGTCGCGTACAGGTAGGAGGCGCGGCCGTCCTTCTCGATGCGCCACAGCAGGCCGTGGTCCTGCGGCACCTGCTCGGCGGCCTGCAGCTCGGCAGCGCTGAAGGGCACGGGCGCGGCCGGGCAATCCGGCGCAGCGCCCGCCGCCGTGCCGGCCTGTGCCGTCGCGGCGCACCAGGCCCAGACGAGTCCCGTCAACCAGCGAGGCAGTCCGCGCGGCAGGGCCATGGTCATCCCGGAGGCGCTGCGTCCACCGCGCTCCGGTTCGGCTGGCAGAGCGCGCCGAACACCGACTGCCCCTGCGCGTCGAAGGCCTCGATGGCCACCTGCGCCATGCCGGACGCGTCCTCCAGCACCGTGCGGGGCAGGCCCGGCAGCGCCAGCAGGGTGCCCGCCGACACCGCCCGGTGCCGCGCCAGCTGCGCGATGAGCACCCCGGCGTCCGGCGTGCCGACCTTGGCTGTCTCGACCGGCGCCAGCGCACGGCCATCAACCGCCACGCACACCGTCAGCGCCAGCCGCCCGCGGTGCCAGGCGCGCCCCAGTTCGTCCGGGGTGACCGCCACCGGCGCCCAGGCCAGCGACGAGACGGCGCGCACGCCCTCGCACCGGCGCTGCCAGTGGTTGCCGAGCAGCAGCAGGCGCACACCGTCACGCGCCTGGTCCTCCGCGGCACCCCGGGGCACATCGCCGAGCGCCACGGCCAGCTGTGCGCCGAAGTCGATCTCCGGCGCCCCGTCCTGCCCGGCGGTCGCCTCGAAGGGCAGCGCGTCGTGCGCACCGGCCATGGTGTCTCCCGCCAGTTCGTCGCTGGCTGGCGGCTGTGCGTCGACCAGCCGGAACGCACGCGGCAGCGGCGCCATGCACATGCGCGGCTCGAAGGGGAAGGCGTGCCGCGCCTTGCCCTGCGCCAGCGTGCGGGCCAGGTCCTGCAGTTGCGGGGCCAGGAAGTTCCAGTCGTCGAGCAGCTGCTGCATCCGCGTCACGATGCCGCTGGCGTGGTGAGCCTGCGTGAGGTCGGAGGACACCACCACGAGCTGGCCGTCGCGGGAGCCGTCCTTGTAGGTCGCGAGTTTCATGCAGCGATGATGGCACGCAGCTTGCGCGCCTGTCACCGCAGGCCCCGACTCGCGCGTTGAGGACGGGCCTTCACCGATCCGATGTAGATTGCACCCATGTCCGCTGCCCGCTCCCGTCCGCGCACTGCCCCCGCCGCCCGTCCTGCGCGGCGCTCCGGCGGTGTGCGCCCGGTGCTGGGTCTGACGCTGGCGGCGGTGCTTGGCGCCCATCTCTGGGTGATCGATGCCTGGAGTCTGCCGGTGGCGACCGACGGATCTGCAAAGCCCGTGCCGACACGCATCACCGCGCTGCCGGCGCCCGAGGTGCCACGTCCGGTGGCCACCCCGGAGCCGGCACCAGCGCCCGTGCCCGTGCCCGCCATCCACCGCGTCGCTGCGCCGGCCAAGCCCCATCACCGGCCCACGCAGCCCGTGGCGGCCATCGCCCCGACCACCCCGAGCGCATCGGCACGGTCGGCCGAACCCGCGGAAGACCGCGTTGAACCCGCGCCCGTGGAGGCCAGCCCGGAGGCCGCGGCCGACCCCGCACCGCGTCTGCTCGCGCTGGCAACGCCCGGCAGCAGCGCCACCCGCCCAGCTCCTGCCGCCGCGGCCTCGACCGCGCTGACCACGCCCCCATCGGTGCACCTGCACTACCGCATGAAAAAAGGCGCCCTGTCGGGCAGCGGCCAGATCGACTGGCTGCGCGATGGCAGCACCTACCGGATGCGGCTGGAGGCGCGGGTGCCCGTGTTCGGGCAGATCTTCCTGGAAACCAGCGAAGGCCGGATCGATGCCAGCGGCCTGGCCCCCCTGCGCCATACCGAAAGCCGACTGCGGCGCAGCGAGCGCGCGGTCAGCTTCGTGCGCGACCAGGGGCCGCCGCGCATCCTGTTTTCTGCCCGCGAAGGCGACGAACCCCTGCGCGCCGGCGCCCAGGACCGGCTGAGCTGGATCGCCCAGCTCGCCACCCGCATGGCCTCACCCCCGGGCGGCGAGTGGCGCCCCGGCAGCAGCCTCGCGATGGACGTGGCCAGCACGGGCGGCGACGTGCAGCGCTGGGTGTTCACCATCGAGGGCCAGGACGCCAGCGGCCTGTGGCACCTGCGCCGCGAACCCGACGGTCCGCGCGACACCCGCGCCGAGGTCTGGATCGACGCCCGCCAGCAGCACTGGCCAGTGCGCATCCAGATCATCGAGTCGTCCGGCGAGCCGCTGGAGCTGACCCTCGACGGACTGCAACCCACCTGACGCCAGCACCGGACGCTTGAAACCACCGGTCACCGCCCCACCTGCCCCCCAACCATCGCCAGGAGGACTGCACCATGCACATGCTCTACAACTCGGAAAACTTCGCCGTCATGCGCTTTGCCGGGAACACCGCGGCCGGTCAGGGCTTCGAGATCGTCGACAAGACCAGCCGGCGCGAGATCTACCTCGGCGGACTGCTGGCCGACCACTTCCAGGCCGGCGTCGAATACCTCATCAGCCAGACCGATGACGAAGCACGCATCGACGATTTCCTGGCCGGCTACACCACGCTGGCCCACCACCCCGTCGTGCTCCACTGAAGCGCATCCAGTCCGGGCGCGAGTGCAACGGCGGGTAAACGGCGAGGCCCGGGCCCGATTTGCGACTTGCGCCTGATCGGCCATTGGCGCGAAGATGGCCGCGTGTCCGTCCTTGAACGATCCCGAGGAGCTTGCATGCGCAAGGAAGTGTCCAGGCAGACTGTCCGCCGCTCCCGCAGCCGCCCCGGCGGCGCGCCCGTGCTGCTCTCACCCGGCCTGCAGGATGCGCCGGTGCTCGACCAACTGTGTTCGCACTTCGTCCTGACCCTCACGCTGCGCCAGGCCAGCCGCTTCGCCGGCCGGCGCGACTGGAACAGCCTGCTCGCGCTGACAGCCAGGCACTTGGTCTGGCCCGTCACCGTGCTCGGCCGCCTGCGCGAGTTCCTCGGCCGCCGGGTCAAGGAGCACGAAGCCTGGACCGGCCATGAAGCGCTCGACGACGTCGCCTTCCTCGAAAAGCACGGCTGGTGGCGTGGCCCCTACGAGGAAGGCACCCTCTTCTTCTACCTCGACGAGTACGTCAAGGACGTGCCGAAGGACCTGATGGCGGTCCTCGGCACCACCGGCGAATGGCTGGGCCAGCACCTGCGCGAGAGCGCCACGCTGGTCGAGAAGAACGTCGAGGTGCTCGCCGGCCTGCTGCAGCTCAACCCGGCCGAGCGGGCGTTGATCCTGTACGGCACCCTCGCCCGCTACCAGCGCGACCTGCGCGGACTGCTGGTCGAGTTCAAGGTCTCCAGCGCACAGGAGGCCTACGCCACCATCGCCGAAGTGGCCGGCGTGGACCAGCGCGACGTGGCCGAAGCCCTGCGCGCCGGCTCGCGACTGGAGCGCATCGGCATGATCGAGAACCTGATCTCCGAGCACAACATCACCGACCTGGCCGACCTGATGAAGGTGTCGGACCAGCTCCCGCCAGTGCTGATGCGCGAGTACCGCGACCCGCAGGACTTGATGGCGGTGTTCACCCGGCCGGCGACCAAGAGCGAGCTGACACCGGCCGATTTCCACTTCGTCGGCGAGGAAGTGGACGTGCTGATCGCGCTGCTAAAGAACGCGGTCGAGCGGCGCGAGGCCGGCGTGAACGTGCTGATGTACGGCCCGCCCGGCACCGGCAAGACCGAACTCGGCAGGGTCGTGGCACAGACCGCCGGGCTGGAGTTGTACGAGGTCGAATACGCCGACCGCGACGGCAACTCGCTCTCCGGCCGCGACCGCTACCGCTCGCTGCAGATCAGCCAGGTCTTCCTGAAGGCCAGCCCGAACGTGGCGCTGCTGTTCGACGAGGTGGAGGACGTGTTCCCGCCGATCTCCTCCGACGCCGCGCAGCTCATGGCGCGCATGGACAGCAGCGATACCCCGCACGGCGGCAGCTCGTCCGTCAACGGCAAGGCCTGGGTGAACCAGATCCTGGAGACCAACCCGGTGCCGGTGGTCTGGGTGACCAACCGCATCGAGCAGATCGACCCGGCCTTCCGCCGCCGCTTCCAGTACCACCTGGAGCTGACCTCGCCGCCGCCTGGGGCGCGCGAGGCGCTGGTGCTGCGCGCGCTTGGCGACACGCCGGTGAGCGCCGAGTTCGTCGAGAGGCTGACGCAGCGCAAGGCCCTGACCCCCGCGCAGATCCGCACCGCCGTGCGCTTCGCCAAGCTGATCGGCGACGCGCAGGGGGCCGCGCCGCTGCAGTCGATCGAAGCCCTGATCGAGCGCCAGATCGCGCACGCCGACCACGCGCTCGGCACCGTCGATCGGCAGCAGGACCGCGCCCGCCCGGCGGTGACAACCTACGACCTGAGCCTGCTCAACGTCGAGAGCCGCTTCGAGATCCCGCGCATCGTCGAGGCGCTCAAGCGGCGTGGCCATGGCGCGCTGTGTTTCCATGGTGCGCCCGGCACCGGCAAGACCGCGCTGGCCGAGCACATCGCCCGGGAACTGGGCCGCCCGCTGATGGTCCGGCAGGCCAGCGATCTGGTCAGCAAGTTCGTCGGCGAGACCGAGCAGAACATGGCCAAGATGTTCAACGAGGCGAGGGCGGAACAGGCCGTGCTGCTGCTGGACGAGGCCGACAGCTTCCTGCGCAGCCGCAAGCGCGCCGAGCGCACCTACGAGGTCACCGAGGTCAACGAGATGCTGCAGGGCATGGAGCGCTTCGGCGGCGTCTTCATCTGCACGACCAACCTGTTCGAGGACCTGGACGAGGCGGCGCTGCGGCGCTTCACCTTCAAGATCCGCTTCAACCCGCTGACCAGCGAACAGCGCGTGCGCATGTTCGTGGCCGAGGCGCTGGACGGCGATGCGGCGCGGCTGACCGACGAGCAGCGCCAGCGCCTGTCTACGCTCGATCAACTGGCCTGCGGCGACTTTGCCGCGGTACGCCGGCAGGTCGACATCCTCGGCGAAGCGTTCGACGCGGACGAGTTCCTGTCGCAGATCGAAGGCGAGCACCGCGTCAAGCCGCAGGTGCGCGAGCGGCGCAGCATGGGGTTCATGCACTGAACCCGCCTGCGCCACGCTGCGGCGGGGTTCAGGCGCGCTTGCCGCTCTTCAATCGGGCGGCCAGTGCGGCGAATCCGGCGTCGTCCCCGGCTGCCAGCAGCGCGGCCTGCTCCGGCCAGGTCTGCGGGCGCGCCAGCTTGAAGCGTGCGCCCGCGGCGGCGATCAGCGCCTCCAGCCGCTCGACCGGCATCGCGGCCAGCGCCGCGAAGGTCGTGATGCCGGCCTCGGTCAGCTGGAGCGCGAGCTTCGGGCCGATGCCTTCGATGCGCCGGAGGTCATCGGCGGCGGCGGCGGTTGCTGCAGTTGCAGTTGCAGTTGCAGGTGGAGTTGCAGTTGCAGTTGCAGTTGCAGTTGCAGTTGCAGTCGCAGTCGCAGTTGCCGCCTCGGGCACCACCACCGGCACCACTTCGATCACCGCCAAATCGGGCGCCGACGCGGAGGTCGGTGCGGCGGCGGGTGCGGGGGTGTCCGGGATCAGCTCCAGCCGGATGTCCAGCAGCGTCCAGGGCTGCCACCAGGCGCTGGCCCAGGTCCAGGGTGTCAGGGCGGTGGCGAACAGATCTGCATAGAGATCCGCCAGGGCGGGGACCGCAGCCGCAGCATCACGCTGCAGGGTGTCGGTCTCGGGAAAGGTCATGAAGCTCATGGCATTGCCTCGCAAAAAATGACCTCCAGATTGTGCGGTCCGCGGCGTTCCCGAGACCGACTTAGGGATGGTTTGATCCTGAACACGCCGGAAACTGTGGCGAAAAGGACTTCCCTACAATCCCGGGCATGACTGCCCCCACCACCGCCTACACCCGCGCCACCCGGCTGCCCGAGCTGCTGCGCCAGCGCATCGTTGTCCTCGACGGTGCGATGGGCACGATGATCCAGCGCTACAAGCTCACCGAAGCGGACTTCCGCGGTGAACGTTGGCTCGACCACGGCAAGGATCTCAAGGGCAACAACGACCTGCTCGTGCTGACCCGCCCGGACGTGATCAGCGAGATCCACAGCCAGTACCTCGCCGCGGGCGCGGACATCATCGAATCCAACACCTTCGGCGCCACCAGCGTGGCGCAGGAAGACTACGACCTCGGCGGACTGGCCTACGAGATGAACGTCGCCGCGGCCAAGCTCGCCCGCGCCTGCTGCGACCAGTTCTCGACCGCCGACAAGCCGCGCTTCGTCGCCGGCGCCCTCGGCCCGACACCGCGCACGGCCAGCATCAGCCCCGACGTCAACGACGCCGGCGCCCGCAACACCAGCTTCGACGAGCTGCGCGCCGCGTACTACGAGCAGGCCAAGGGGCTGCTGGACGGCGGCGCTGACCTCTTCCTCGTCGAGACCATCTTCGACACGCTCAACGCCAAGGCGGCCATCTTCGCGCTGGACGAGCTGATGGAGGACACCGGCGAGCGCCTGCCCGTCATCGTCTCCGGCACCGTCACCGACGCCTCGGGCCGCATCCTCTCCGGCCAGACGGTGGGCGCGTTCTGGAACAGCGTGCGCCATGCGAAGCCGATCGCCATCGGACTGAACTGCGCGCTGGGTGCCACGCTGATGCGGCCCTACATCGAGGAGCTGTCGCGCATCGCGGGCGACACCTTCATCTCCTGCTACCCGAACGCCGGCCTGCCCAACCCGATGAGCGACACCGGCTTCGACGAGACGCCGGAGATCACCGGCGCGCTGGTCGAGGAGTTCGCCAAGGCCGGCTTCCTGAACATCGCTGGCGGCTGCTGCGGCACGACGCCGGACCACATCCGCGCCATCGCCCAGCGGGTCAGCGCCTACCGGCCGCGTGGCCTTCAGGACCGGCTGTTCAGCGCCTTGCTCAGCGCGGAGAGCACCGCCGCGGCCTGAGCGAAACGGAGGTTGTCGACCGCCTCCTTCAGCGCCACGAAGTCCGCCGAACCCAGCCGGGCACGCAGGGCCGGCGCCAGCGCCGCGAACGCGCCTGTCGCGCGCATGCTGCGGCGGTTGAGCCAGCCGATCAGCGCCTCCAGCGCGTCGGGCGGGATGTCCACGCTGGCATCGGCGTGTCCCTCGCCCGGATCGGCCGCCTCCGGCGCCGTGGCCAGAACGTCGGCACAGGCCTGTTGCAGCCGGTCCCACTCCGCCTGCATCGGCTCGACCAGCACGCTGGCCTGCGGCACCGCGCCGTCGCGCAGACGCGCCTCCAGCTCGACCGCCAGCGCGTGCAGCCGCGTCATGCCCAGCGTGCCGGCATTGCCGCTCAGCAGATGCGCCTCATGCACGGCCCGGGCCCGTTCGTCGGGATCGTCCAGATCGGCGCCCGGTGCCAGTGGCCGGCAGATGCCGAAGAACCGGCGCAGCAGGTGGACGAACAGTCCCAGGTCCTGGCTGAGGTGCAGGCGCGCGCGGTCCGTGTCGATGCCGGCGATCTCCGGCCAGACCGATGCCGGCACGGCGGGCGGCGCAGGCTCCGCCACTGTGGCCGCATCGGAAGACGGCTCCAGACCGAGGCGGTCCACGATGCCCTGCAGCAGCCGGTCCGGGTCGAAGGGCTTGGTGATGAAATCGTCCATCCCGACGGCCTGCGCACCCTCGCGCTCGTCGCTGGTCACGCCCGCTGTCAGCGCCAGGATCGGCAGACTGGTGTGCTGCAGCGTGCGGCGGATGGTCCGGGTCGCCTCGAAGCCGTCCATGACCGGCATGTGGATGTCCATCAGCACCAGATCGACCGTGTGCCGGCCACGCCGCATCAGCTCCACGGCCTGCGCCCCGTCCTCGGCCAGCACCACGCGCGCGCCCTTGCGTTCGAGGATGCGGCGGGCCACCTCGCGGTTGACGTCGCTGTCGTCGACGACCAGGATCGTCCGGCCGGCCAGCGCGTCGCTCGCCAGCACCCGGTCCGCGGCGCGGCGCACCTGCACCGCAGCGTCCACCTCGAACGGAATCTCGGCCCAGAAGGTGCTGCCGACGCCCGGCGTGCTGTCGACCCCGAGCCGCCCGCCCATCAGCCCGACCAGTTGCCGGACGATCGACAGCCCCAGCCCGGTGCCGCCGAAGCGGCGCGTGGTGGTGCTGTCGGCCTGCACGAAAGGCTCGAAGACCCGCTGGATCGCCTCGGCGTCCAGGCCGATGCCGGTGTCTGTGACTTCCAGGCGCACGGTGCCCTGCCCAGCGTCACCCGGCCGCCAGTCGACGACAACATCGACCTGGCCGCGCTCGGTGAACTTGATCGCGTTCGACAGCAGGTTGGTGAGCACCTGCGACAGCCGCATCCCGTCGCCCACCACGCAGCGCGGCAGCGCGGGCGACCGCTGCAGCCGGATCGGCAGGCGCTTGCCCTGGGCGTGCACCCCCATCACCGCCACCAGGTCCGAGACGGTCTGGCCCGGGTCGAACGGCGCCTGCACGAGGCTGAACTGGCCGGCCTCGACCTTGGACAGATCCAGCACGTCGTTGACCGTGTGCAGCAGCGCGTCGCTGGCGAGCTTGATGCGGTCGAGGAAGGTGCGCTGCTCGCTGTCAAGCGCGGTCTGGCGCAGCAGGTAGGTCAGGCCGAGCACCGCGTTCAGCGGCGAGCGGATCTCGTGGCTCATGTTGGCCAGGAACTCGCTCTTGGCGCGGTTGGCCGCCTCGGCACGCGCCGTGGCCTGCTCCAGCCGCTGCTCGGTTTCCTTGCGCCGGGTGATGTCGATCACCACCGCCAGGTAACCGGTCACCCCGCCCGAGCCGATCGCCATCGGCGTCAGGATCAGCGACACCGGCACGTGGTGCCCGTCCTGGTGCACATAGGTCCACTCGCGCGACCGGCAGAGCCACACCGGGTCGGTGAAGACATCGGCCACCGTCGCCGGCCGGCCCAGCGTGTCGGACAGGGCCGCGCGGCGCTGGTCCAGCTCCGGTCGGTCGTGGAAGGCCAGATGCGACTTGCGGCCGATCATCTCTTCGGCGGTCCGGCCGAGCAGGCGCTCGGCCCCCCGGTTGAAGACCTGGATGTTGCCTTCGGCGTCCGTGGCGATGATGCCGACCTCCGACGAGGCGTCGAGCACCGAGTGCAGCAGCGTCATCGTGCGGCGCAGCGTCCGGTCGGCCTCGTGGCGGGCGGTGATGTCGCTGCTGACGGTGTAGAAGCCGCGCACGTCGCCACTGGCGTCGATGTCGGGCACGAACTGGGCCTCGATGTACGCGCGCTGCCCGGTCGCCTCGTCCAGCTCCTCGAAGGTGTAGTGCTGCGGCTGGCCGTCGAGTACCGCGGCGACATGGGCCTGCACCGCCGCCGGCAGGGGCTTCCCGGTCAGCTCGTCCCAGGTGTGGCCGACGATCTGCTCGCGCGGCCGGCCGAAGCGCAGGCAGAGCGCCGCGTTGACGAAACGCAAGCGCAGCGCGCTGTCCACATAGGCGATGCGCAGCGGCACCTTGTCGGTGATGTCGTGCAGGAAACGCTCGCGCTCCTCGGCCTGCTCGCGGGCCCGGTCGACCTCGATCTGCAGCCGCTTGCGCGAGGTGATGTCGGTGCCGATGGCGATGAAGCGGTCCATCAGCCCGTCCGCACCGGGGATCGGCGCGATCATCGCGTCCACCCAGTACAAGCTGCCGTCGCGGGCGCGGTTGCAGATCTCGCCACGCCAGGGCCGGCCGCGGCCGATCGTCTGCCACATGCGGAGCCAGAAATCGCGCGAATGGCGGCCCGCGTTGACGATCCGGTGGTTCTGGCCGAGCAGCGCCTCGCGGGGGTACTGGGTGATGCGGCAGAAGTTCGGGTTGGCGTCGAGGAGGACGCCCGAACGGTCGGTCACCGACACCAGCGCGTGGGTGTGGACCGTGTTCAGGAAGGCCTCGCTCTCGCGCAGCGCCGCGGCGAGCCGGGCCTTGTCGAGGGCCTGCTGGGTGATGTCCTGCAGCACGAGGTGGTAGCCGACCACCTGGCCGTCGCGCAGGTCCGGCAGCAGTTCGACCTGCGCGTGCCAGAGCGTGTTCTCGCCCGGCGCGCGCAGGCTGCATTCGAAAACACTTTTCTGGCCCGCCAGCACCGCCGCCACGCAGCGCCCGAACAGCGGATAGAGCGGCTCGAACAGGTCCGCGCACGGCATGCCCGGCTGCGCGGCCAGCGCGGCGTCGAACTGGCGGTGCCAGGCCAGGTTGCCGCGCACCAGCCTGGAGGCAGGGTCCCAGTAGGAGATCAGGGCCGGCACGGCGTGCAGCGTGCTCTGCACATCGGTCAGCGCGGCCTTGAGCGCGATGGCGCGGTCCTCCAGGGCCGCGTTGAGTTGCTGGATGTCCCGCTCGGCCTGCTTCGACTGGCGGATGTCGCGCATCGACAGCGCCAGCCCGGCGAACGCCCCGCGCAGGTCACGCAGCGGCACGGCGAGCATCGACACGTCGATCAGCCGGCCGGCACGGTCCAGCCGCTGGGTGTCGAAGGCCGGCAGGGCCTCGCCACGGGCCGCGTGCGCCAGCAGATCGCGCGCCTCGGCCAGATGCGCGGCCGGCACCAGCCTCGTCGGCGCGGATTGCCCGACGATCTCGTCCGCGGCGTAGCCGAACAGCCTTTCGGCGCCCTGGTTCCAGTCGAACACCCGGCCCTGCGGATCGACCATCACGACGGCATCGCGGCTGGTCTGCAGGGCCACGGCGCGGCGCTCGCGCTCGACGCGCAGGTCGCGCGCATGGTCTTCGGCGCGCAGATAGGCCAGCAGCACCCCGGCCAGCAGCAGCGTCACCAGCATCCCGCCCAGCCCCACCCAGCGCGGAGCGAGCAGCCCCTGCTGCGCGACCAGGGTCGGCGAAGCCTGCAGCGTGACCCGCCAGATGCGGCCGGCCACCGCGGTGTCGACCTGGGACTGCGGCGCGCGGGCCGTCCAGGCGGCGTCTGACGCGGTGTCGTGGAACGGTGTGACCTGCCCGGCCTGCACATCGGCCACACGCAGGCGCCAGGCCTGCGCGTCGAGGTCCAGATGCGCCAGCACCTCCTGGACTGCCAGCGGCGCGTAGGTCCATCCCAGGGCCTGTTCCTCCCGCAGCGCCGCATCGCCGGCGGCCACCCGGGCGTTCGGATAGACCGGCAGCAGCATCAGGAAGCCGGCCCGCGGCTGTCCGGCCGCCTGCACCAGCGTGATCGGCCCGGTGAGGGTGACCCGCCCGGTGCGCAGCGCGGTGAGCGCCGCTTCGCGCCGGCGGGGTTCCGAGCCGATGTCCAGGCCGATGGCCTCGCGGTTGCGGGCGAGCGGTTCGACGTACTGGATGACCATGCGCTCGTCGTCGTGCGGCGCCAGCGCCCGGACGGCAAACAACGGCCAGCCATCGGCCGCGGCACGGGCGACGAACGCCGGCTCCTGCGCGCGGCTGACGCGCCGGATGACGCCGATGCCGCGCACACCCGGGAACTCCGCGTCGATGTTGCGCGACTGGCTGTAGCGCAGGAAGGCCTCGCGGGTCAGCGCCTCCCAGCCCACCGTCATCGCGGCGCCGCGCGCGCCGAGCAGGCCCAGCTCCACGCGCAGCACCTGGTACGCCACCTGGGCGGCCACGCGCTGGGTTTCCTGGCGGGCCACAGCGTCGAGGTGGCGCCGATTCGACTGCTCCTGCAGCCACGCTGCCAGCATCGACAGGCTGAACCCCAGCACCACCAGCAGCCACACCAGCCACGGACGTCGACGGGCAGGCCATCGGGAAGGCGTTTTCAGATACATGTCGATCCTCCGCCGTTCAGGGCCTGGTCTGGCTCAGATCGTCCTCAACGATCAGGATCGTGGCATTCCACGCAGAGCAGGAGACGGTCGTTCCGTCATTCGGCGGTATCGGCTGGACCCGACGGGTTCCAGGTGTCCTGCAAGTGGGCGCGGACCCGGGCGCGCAGATGGTCCGGCGCCACCGGCTTGGCGACAAAGTCGGCAGCGCCACAGTCGAAGGCCGACACCTCGAAGGCCACGCTCGGGTGTGCCGTGGTGAAGATCACCGGCACGTCCATCAGCGCCGGATCGCGCTTGAACAGGCGGCACAGGTCGAATCCGGACATGCCGGGCATGTCGGCGTCGAGCAGGATGATGTCGGGGCGGCGGGCGCGGGCCTGTGCGAGCGCCTCGTCGCCCGAGGTGGCGAAGTGCTGTTCGGGGTAGTGCGCCAGGATGCGACCCAGGACCTGGATCGCGGCGATGTCGTCATCGACCAGCAAGAGATGCGGTTGGTTGGAGCCCATGTACTGCATCGCTCCGGATGGAGCGCTCCGAACTGAATGTTGAAGCCCGGATGGTGCATGTCCCCACGCGCGCCGTCCGGCAGGAATCCCGGGAATTTTTGCTCTCTGCCGCTGAGTCCGGCTGTGGCGGGAAATCTTATACGAAGCGGTTCGACCCTCGCCCGGATGGCCGCGGCGCGCCGGGAACGCCATTCAGTAAAATCGCGCCACCCGCCCTGGGGTGCGGGTACGTCCATCGCTTCGGGGTCCACAGCATCTCCCTGTACTCCTTGACCGCGCCCATGACTACCGTTGCACCCACAACCCCTCCCCCGATGCGCCTGTCCGGCCTGGAGCCGGTCGAGATCGGCGCCGGCACCCTCTTCGTCAACATCGGCGAGCGCACCAACGTCACCGGATCCAAGGCCTTCGCCCGGATGATCCTCAACGGCCAGTTCGAGCAGGCGCTGGCCGTCGCGCGCCAGCAGGTCGAGAACGGCGCCCAGGTCATCGACATCAACATGGACGAGGCCATGCTCGACAGCCAGGCGGCGATGGTGCGCTTCCTGAACCTGATCGCGGGTGAGCCGGAGATCGCGCGCGTGCCGATCATGATCGACTCGTCCAAGTGGAGCGTGATCGAGGCCGGCCTGAAGTGCATCCAGGGCAAGGGCATCGTCAACTCGATCTCGATGAAGGAGGGCGAGGCCGAGTTCAAGCGCCAGGCGACGCTGGTCAAGCGCTACGGCGCCGCCGCGGTCGTGATGGCCTTCGACGAGAAGGGCCAGGCCGACACCTACGCCCGCAAGATCGAGATCTGCGAGCGCGCCTACCGGATCCTGGTGGACGAGGTCGGTTTCCCGCCCGAAGACATCATCTTCGACCCGAACATCTTCGCCATCGCCACCGGCATCGAGGAACACGACAACTACGCCGTCGACTTCATCAACGCCACGCGCTGGATCAAGCAGAACCTGCCCGGCGCCAAGGTCTCGGGCGGCGTGTCGAACGTGAGCTTCTCCTTCCGCGGCAACGAGCCGGTGCGCGAAGCCATCCACACCGTCTTCCTGTACCACGCGATCCAGGCCGGTCTGGACATGGGCATCGTCAACGCGGGCATGGTCGGCGTGTACGACGACCTGGAGCCGGTGCTGCGCGAGCGCGTCGAGGATGTGGTGCTCAACCGCCGCCCGGACTCGGGCGAGCGCCTGATCGAGATCGCCGAAACCGCCAAGGGCGCCGCCAAGGACGACTCGGCCAAGCTGGCCTGGCGCGGCACGGCAGACCATCCGGTGAGCGTCGACGACCGACTGAGCCACGCGCTGGTCCACGGCATCACCGACTTCATCAACGCCGACACCGAGGAAGCCTGGCAAGCCATCGCGGCCAAGGGTGGACGCCCGCTGCACGTCATCGAAGGCCCGCTGATGGCCGGCATGAACATCGTCGGCGACCGCTTCGGCGCGGGCAAGATGTTCCTGCCGCAGGTGGTGAAGTCGGCCCGCGTGATGAAGCAGGCGGTCGCGCACCTGCTGCCCTACATCGAGGCCGAGAAGAAGGCGATGGTCGATGCCGGCGGCGAAGCCAAGCCCAAGGGCAAGATCGTCATCGCCACCGTCAAGGGCGACGTGCACGACATCGGCAAGAACATCGTCACCGTGGTCCTGCAGTGCAACAACTTCGAGGTGGTCAACATGGGCGTGATGGTCCCGTGTCAGGACATCCTGAAGAAGGCGCGCGAGGAAGGCGCGGACATCATCGGCTTGTCCGGCCTGATCACGCCGAGCCTGGAGGAGATGCAGCACGTTGCCGCCGAAATGCAGCGCGATGACTACTTCCGCGAACGCCAGACGCCGCTGCTGATCGGCGGGGCGACCTGCTCGCGGGTCCACACCGCCGTGAAGATCGCGCCGCACTACACCGGCCCGGTGGTCTATGTGCCAGACGCGAGCCGCTCGGTGGGCGTGTGCTCGGACCTGCTGAGCGACGAGCGCGCGACCAAGTTCATCGACGACCTCCACGCCGACTACGACCGTGTGCGCACCCAGCACGCGAACAAGAAGGCCACGCCGATGGTGACGCTGACGACCGCACGCGCCAACAAGACGCCGGTCGACTGGGCCAGCTACACCCCGCCGGCACCGAAGTTCATCGGCCGGCGCGTGTTCCGCAACTACGACCTCGCGGAACTCGCGCAGTGCATCGACTGGGCGCCCTTCTTCCAGACCTGGGACCTGGCCGGCAAGTTCCCGGAGATCCTGAAGGACGAGATCGTCGGCAGCGAGGCAGTGCGCGTGTTCAGCGACGGCAAGCGCATGCTGCAGCGCGTGATCGACGGCCGCTGGCTGCAGGCCAACGGCGTCATCAGCCTGCTGCCCGCCAACACGGTGGACGACGACACGGTCGAGGTCTACAGCGACGAGTCGCGCGAAACGGTCGTGCTGCGCTGGCAGCCGCTGCGCATGCAGTCGGAGCGGCCGGTGATCGACGGCGTGCGCCGGCCGAACCGCTCGCTGGCCGATTTCATCGCACCGAAGGGCACGAAACCGGATTACATCGGTCTGTTCGCAGTCACCGCTGGCCTGGGCATCGAGAAGAAGGAGCGCCAGTTCCTCGACGACCTCGACGACTACAGCGCCATCCTGTTCAAGGCCCTGGCCGACCGGCTGGCCGAGGCCTTCGCGGAGCGGCTGCACCAGCGTGTGCGCACCGAGCTGTGGGGCTATACCGCCGGCGAGACGCTGAGCAACGAGCAGCTGATCGCCGAGCAGTACCGCGGCATCCGCCCCGCGCCGGGTTATCCGGCCTGCCCGGACCACCTCGTCAAGCGGGCGATGTTCGACGTGCTCGACGCACCCGACATCGGCATGGCGCTGACCGAGAGCATGGCGATGACACCGGCAGCCAGCGTCAGCGGCTTCTACTTGGCGCACCCGGCATCGGCGTATTTCAACGTCGGCAAGATCGGCGACGACCAGCTGACCGACTTCGCGGCACGGCAAGCCTTGAGCGAAGCCGATGCACGCCGGGCGCTGGCGCCAGTGCTGGGCTGAATCGACCGCCACGACAAAAACAAAAAGCGCCTCGGTCGAGGCGCTTTTTTCATGTGGTGGCCGCAGCCACCCGATCGATCAAGCTCAGGCTTGCGACTGCTTGCGGCGACGGGCCATGAAGCCCAGCGCGCCCAGACCGGCGAGCATCATCGCGTAGGACTCGGGTTCCGGCACCGGCGTGGCCATGATGTTCACGTTGTCCATGACCAGGCCATCGACACCCATGCCCGAGAAGTACAGGTGGTACGACGCACCCGCCTGGCCCAGGAAGTTGTAGGACGTGGTGGTCCAGGCCGGACCCCAGTTGGTGATCGCGTTCAGCGTGGCACCCGAGGTGGCCACAGGCGAGCTGAAATCGCTGCTTCCGACATCGGACGACAGGAACAGGCGCGAACGGCCTTCACCCATCACATCGAAGCTGATCGTGTACAGGGCAGCGCTCAGGACCGAGAACGACTGGTAGACCGACTCGCCGCTGTCGATGTCCAGGGTGCCGCCGATCAGCGTCGGCGTGCCGCTGCCGATCGACCACGACGCCGGGTAGCCCAGGGACGGGGCGTCGAAACCCGGGTCGATCAGCGGAATGGTTTGTGCTTGGCTGCCCGCGGCGGCGCACAGCAGGGCAACAGCAGCGGTGATCTGGCGGAAAGAATGGCTCATGTGGGGCTCCTTGACTTGGTTCTAGTCAGCGTCTGTCTGTGCATGGGGCACAGACTTCGCCAACCGGTACTGCCAAGTCTAGAGACTCTCGGCCAAACATCCACCCGTGGACAGGGGCCAAAAAACAACCGAAATTGAAAAATTCATGAAAATCCATCCAAACAAGGGGGGTGTATTTTCATTTTTGGCAGCGTATCGCCCTAAACCAGCACCAGATTGTCCCGATGGATCAGCTCCGCTTCGTTGGCGTAGCCCAGCAAGCCTTCGATCTGCGACGACGGCTTGCGCGCGATGAGCCGGGCTTCGCTGCAGGCGTAGTTCGCGAGGCCGCGGGCGATCTCGGCGCCAGCCTGCGTGCGCACCGCGATCACGTCACCACGGGAAAAATCGCCCTGCACGTCCACCACGCCGATCGGCAGCAGGCTCTTGCCCTCGTCGCGCAGCTTGAGCGCGGCGCCATCGTCCACGACCACCGCGCCCTTGAGCTGCAGGTGGTCGGCCATCCACTGCTTGCGCGCGGCCACCTTCGGCGTCGTCGCCACCAGCAGCGTGCCGATGGACTCGCCCGCCACCAGCCGCAGCAGCGCGTCCGGCTCGCGGCCCCAGGCGATCACGGTGGAGGCGCCACTGCCGGCCGCGCGCTTGGCCGCCAGGATCTTGGTGATCATGCCGCCCTTGCCGATGCTGGAGCCGGCACCACCGGCCATCTGCTCCAGCTCCGGCGTGCCCGCCACCGCTTCGTGGATGAACTTCGCGTCCGGGTCCTTGCGCGGGTCGGCCGAGTACAGGCCCTTCTGGTCGGTGAGGATGATCAGCGCGTCCGCATCGACCAGATTCGCCACCAGCGCGCCCAGCGTGTCGTTGTCGCCGACCTTGATCTCGTCGGTGACCACCGTGTCGTTCTCGTTGATCACCGGCACCACGCCAAGGCCCAACAGCGTCAACAGCGTCGAGCGGGCGTTCAGGTAACGCTCGCGGTCGGCCAGATCGGCGTGCGTGAGCAGCACCTGCGCGCTGCCGAGGCCCTGTTCGCGCAAGCTGGTCTCGTAGACTTGCGCCAGCCCCATCTGCCCGACGGCGGCCGCGGCCTGCAGCTCGTGCAGTTCCTTCGGCCGGGTCGCCCAGCCCAGGCGCTTCATGCCCTCGGCGATGGCGCCGGACGACACCATCACCACCTCGCGGCCCTGGCGGACCAGCGTGGCGAGCTGCACGCACCAGGCATGGATGGCCTCGGCGTCCAGGCCGCGGCCCTCGTTGGTGACCAGGCTGGAGCCGACCTTGACGACGATGCGGCGGGCGTTCAGCAGAACCTCACTCATGGCGACCTCGCGAATAGGGAAACGTGGCGTGTGCTCAGCGGAAGCGCGGATCGGTCGGATCGGGCGGCGTGGCTTCGTTGTCGGCCTCGACGAAGCGCACGTCCGGCACCTCGATCGGGGGCGCATTGAGGGCGGCCACATGCTGGTAGAGCGCACGGACGAGGGGCTCGCACCCTTCGCGGGTCAGCGCCGAGATCTCGAACACCGGCGCCTTCCAGCGCAGGCGGCGCACGATGTCCTTCACCCGGGCCTTGCGCTCCTCGGGGTCCGGCAGCATGTCGAGCTTGTTGAGCACCAGCCAGCGCGGCTTCTCGTAGAGCGCCTTGTCGTACTTCTTCAGTTCCTTGGCGATGGCGCGGATCTGGGCGACCGGATCGACGCCCTCGTCGAAGGGCACCGCGTCCACCATGTGCAGCAGCACGCGGGTGCGCTGCAGGTGGCGCAGGAAGTAGTGGCCCAGACCGGCCCCTTCGGAGGCGCCCTCGATCAGGCCCGGCACGTCGGCGACCACGAAGCTCTGGCTCGGGCCGACGCGCACCACGCCCAGGTTGGGGTGCAGCGTCGTGAAGGGGTAGTCGGCGATCTTCGGGCGCGCGTTCGAGATCGCGGTGATCAGCGTCGACTTGCCCGCGTTGGGCATGCCGAGCAGGCCGACGTCGGCCAGCACGCGCAGTTCGAGCTTCAGATTCTTGATTTCGCCGGGCCAGCCCACGGTCTTCTGGCGCGGTGCGCGGTTGGTGCTGGTCTTGTAGTGCAGGTTGCCGAAACCGCCATCCCCGCCCTTGGCCAGGATGATCTCTTCGCCGTGCGTGAGCAGCTCGGCGATGACCTCTTCCGTCTCGCCATCCCGGATGATGGTCCCGACCGGCACGCGCAGGACGATGTCCGCACCCGCGGCGCCGAACTGGTCCGAGCCGCGGCCGGCTTCACCGTTGCGGGCTTCGTAGCGGCGGATGTAGCGGAAGTCGATCAGCGTGTTCAGGTTGCGGTCGCCCACGACGAACACATGGCCACCGCGGCCACCGTTGCCGCCGTCCGGGCCGCCGAACGGAATGAATTTCTCGCGCCGGAAGCTGGCGCAGCCGGAGCCACCGTTGCCGGCGGCCACATCGATGGTGACTTCATCGACAAATTTCATGCTTCTACTCCAGCGTCCAGACGCATCAGATCATTTCAAAGCAAAAAAGCCCCGGCTTGCCGGGGCTTCATGCGCGCAAGCGTCGCAGCGCGGTCGGTCAGACCGGCGTGACGATCACGGTCTTGCGGTTCTCGGCGCCCTTGACAGCGAACGAGATGGTGCCATCGACCAGCGCGAACAGCGTGTGGTCACGGCCCATGCCGACATTGGTGCCAGCATGGAAACGGGTGCCGCGCTGGCGCACGATGATGGAGCCGGCGCTGACGACCTGGCCGCCATAGGCCTTGACGCCGAGCATCTTCGGTTGGGAGTCGCGGCCGTTCCGTGTGGAACCGCCGCCTTTTTTCTGTGCCATGGTTCAGATCCTCTGAGGATGTGCTGGATGGGAGAGGCGACGGATCAGCCGAGCACCGCGCTGATTTGCAGCTCGGTGTAGTTCTGGCGGTGGCCCTGGCGCTTCTGGTAGTGCTTGCGACGGCGCATCTTGAAGATGCGGACCTTGTCGTGCCGACCATGCGACAGCACCGTGGCCGTCACCGTTGCGCCTTCAACCAAGGGAGCGCCAACCCGGAGTTCTGCACCGCTTCCAACGGCGAGCACCTGGTCGATCACGATCTCTTGGCCAACGTCCGCAGTGATCTGTTCTACTTTGATTTTTTCGCCGGCTGCAACCTTGTATTGCTTGCCACCGGTTTTTATGACCGCGTACATATCAGCCCTTTCTTGGGGGTAAAGTTCTCACGCGTTCTGCACACCGGCAACATCCCGGCGGCAAACGCGAAGCCCGAGATTATGCCACGCTTTGCACGGCATGTTCATCCGTCTGTCGGCTTCTCATCACAGCCACAAGCCGCAAAGTGCGCCCGGTCAACGACGGGTCTGTCTGCAGTTGTGACGGGGTTCCTATAATCCATGGATTCTGCGCATCCCAACCAGCCCCTCCTCGTGAGCTTCGCCACCGCCACCAAGCCGTCCTCCTCCGCCGTCACGCAACTCATGGCCGGCGACATGGCGCAGGTTGATGCCGTGATCCACCGCCGTCTGGCCTCGGAAGTCGCGCTGATCAACCAGATCTCGCACTACATCGTCAGCGCGGGGGGCAAGCGCATCCGGCCGCAACTGGTGCTGCTCTTCGCGCGTGCGCTCGGCTTCGAAGGCCCGGAGCGCTTCGAGATGGCCGCCACCGTCGAGTTCATTCACACCGCCACCCTGCTGCACGACGACGTCGTCGACGAGTCGGCACTGCGCCGCGGCCGCAAGACCGCCAACGCGCTGTTCGGCAACGCGGCCAGCGTGCTGGTCGGCGACTTCCTCTACTCGCGCGCCTTCCAGATGATGGTGTCGGTCGACCGCATGCGCGTGCTCGACGTGCTCGCCGAAGCCACCAACGTCATCGCCGAAGGTGAAGTGCTGCAGCTGATGAACATGCACGACCCCGACACCAGCGTCGAGGACTACCTGCGTGTCATCCGCTACAAGACGGCCAAGCTGTTCGAGGCCAGCGCGCGCATCGGCGCCGTGCTGGCGGATGCGACGCCGGAGACCGAGGCCGCCTGTGCCGCCTACGGTCAGGCGCTGGGCACCGCCTTCCAGATCGTCGATGACCTGCTCGACTACGAAGGCGCAACCGCTGCGCTCGGCAAGAACGTCGGTGACGACCTGCGCGAAGGCAAGCCGACACTGCCGCTGCTGCACGCCATGAGCCATGGCACCGCCGCCGAGCGCGACCTGATCCGCCATGCGATCGAGCAGGGCGAGGTCGAACGCCTCGACGAGATCATCCAGATCGTGCGCCGCACCGGTGCGCTCGAAGCCACCCGCCAGGCCGCGCGCGACGAGGCGCAGCGTGCGCAGCAGCACATTTCAGCGCTTCCCCCTTCCCAATTCAAGGATGCGCTGCTAACATTGTCAGTCTTGGCAGTTGACAGGCAATTCTGAAGTTTTCAGGACTGATCGTCAGCACACGGGGTGTAGCTTAGCCTGGTAGAGCGCTACGTTCGGGACGTAGAGGCCGGAGGTTCGAATCCTCTCACCCCGACCAGGAAGACAATTCAAAGCAATCGCGCCACATGGTTTCGCATGGCGCGATTTGTTTTTCGGGGTGTAGCTTAGCCTGGTAGAGCGCTACGTTCGGGACGTAGAGGCCGGAGGTTCGAATCCTCTCACCCCGACCAGACAACCAACAAAAAGCCCATGTGCATCAAGCACCTGGGCTTTTTGCTTTGCGACAGCGCCCTGGACGGCGCAAGGCGCGGTGCTGGACAAACGATCGCTGACAATGCGGCCCACAGCGTCGCATGGCGGGCCAGCAAGCTTGCGCCGCTCGGCTCCATTCCAGCGAGGTTCGTCTGATGCACACACCAGCCAATCCCTTCAAGCACGCCATCGCCTCTCCCGGCGCCCAGATCGGTCTGTGGCTCGGCCTGGCCGACCCGTATGCGGCGGAGCTGTGCGCCACCGCTGGCTTCGACTGGCTGCTGATCGACGGCGAACATGGCCCGAACGACCTGCGCTCGATGCTGGGCGCCCTGCAGGCGGTGGCGCCCTACCCCTCGCACCCGGTGCTGCGCATTCCGCAGGGCGACTCCACGCTGATCAAGCAGGTGCTGGAGATCGGCGCCACGACCCTGCTGGTGCCGATGGTCGAGACGGCCGAACAGGCACGGGCGCTGGTCGCCGCGACACGCTATCCGCCGCGCGGCGTGCGCGGGGTCGGCAGCGGTCTGGCGCGGTCCTCGCGGTGGAGCGCGCTGCCCGGCTACCTGCAGGAAGCCGACGACAGCGTCTGCCTGCTGGTGCAGGTGGAAACCGCGTCGGCCCTGACGCAGCTCGACGAGATCGCCGCCGTGGACGGCGTGGACGGTGTCTTCATCGGACCGGCCGACCTGTCCGCATCAATGGGGCACCTGGGCAACCCCGACCACCCCGACGTGCGCGCCGCCATCGACCGAGCCATGGCGCGCATCCTGGCGGCCGGCAAGGCCCCGGGCATCCTCTCGGTCGACGAGACGCTGGCCCGCCACTACATCGCCCTCGGCGCCCGGTTCGTGGCCGTCGGTGTCGAGGCGACGATGCTGGCGCGCGCGACCCGCGACCTGGCTGGCCGGTTCAAGGCGACGCACCACCCGGCGTCGTCGGGTGGCTCCAGCGCCTACTGAGCGGCGCCGAGCGCTTCAGTCATGCACCGGCACCCGCCGCGCCCCCACCGCCAGCAGCACCGCACCGACCACAACCACCGACATCGCCGCGGTCAGCGACACCGACTGCGCGATGAAGCCGATCAGCGGCGGCCCGATCAGGAAGCCCGAGTAACCGATCGACGACACCGACGCGATCGCCGCCGCCCGGCTGACTCCTGGCACCCGCGTCGCCGCGTTGAACAGGATCGGTACCACCGGCGCCAGCCCCGCACCGACAAAGGCGTAGCCGATCAGCGACACGACCGGCTGCCCGCTGAGCAACACGATCGCCATCGCCACCGCCGACAGCGAGGCACTTCCGCCCAGCAGCCGCCGCTCGGAGTAGCGCGCCCGCAAGGCATCACCGCCGAAGCGCGCCAGCGCCATCGCGCCGC
Source organism: uncultured Sphaerotilus sp. (assembly GCF_963924895.1). NCBI lineage: Bacteria > Pseudomonadati > Pseudomonadota > Betaproteobacteria > Burkholderiales > Sphaerotilaceae > Sphaerotilus > uncultured Sphaerotilus sp. The sequence goes on along the minus strand of NZ_CAWURG010000022.1, from coordinate 17,768 downwards.
AGAAACTGGCGTAGCCAAGGGCAGCCTGCGCCTGCGGCATCCCGACTTCCTGCTTCAGGTAGAGCACGCACCAGTCGTACATCACGCCTTCCGCAGTCATGCCGGTGAAGATCAGCAGCCCGATCACCAGCAGCATCCCGCGTGGCCAGGCGAAATGCGCCCGCTCGCCGTCCTCGCCGGCCTCGGCCGGGTGCGTGTCCAGCAGGCCGCCCGAAGTCAGCATCACCAGCGCCGCAGCGCCCAGGCCGATGCCCGCGAGTTGCCACGCCGGCGGCACGGCCAGCCGCAGCAGCCCCGCCACCAGCGCCGCGCCCGTCATCGCGCCGACGCTGAAGGAGCCGTGCAGGTTGCTCATCACGGCGCGCCCGCTCAGGCTTTCCAGCACCGTACCCTCGGCGTTGATGGACACGTCGAAGCAGCTCATCGCCGCCCCGAACAGCACCATCGTCGGCAGCACCGCCCACAGCCCCGGCCACTGCAGCACCAGCGCCAGCACCGTGCCCATGACCACCACACCGATCTGCACCGTGCGGCGCACACCGATCTGCCCGACCACCCGTCCCGCGAAGAACAGCGAAGCCACCGCCCCCAGGGCCGCCGACAGCAGCACCAGCGACAGCGTGGCTTCGTCGAGTGCGTAGTGGCTTTTCAGCGACGGCACATGCGCGCCCCACGCACCACCCAGCACGCCCAGCGCACCGAACTGCCAGCGCACCGCCGTGCGCGCCCGCGACAGCCGGGCGGTGTCGGGCGTCGTCTCGACGGCGGCCGTCACAGCTGCACCGGCGCGCCGGTGCGCGCACTCTCGTAGATGGCATCGAGCAGTTCCATGACGATCAGCCCCTCTTCGCCCGGCGCGGGATGCGGCCGGTCGTGGAGTATGGCGTCCGCGTAGTCGTGCATCGCCGAAGGGGCTGGCGTCGCGGCCTGGTGCAGGTGCAGGTCGAACGGCGCCCCGTTCAGCTCGGTGAAGATGTGCGCGTCGAAGGTGTAGCCCTCGTCCAGATTGCGCTGCAGCAAGCCCGCCCTGGTGCCGAGCAGGCGCGTCTCCATCAGCTCGGCTTCGGCGATGTTTGCCGCCCAGGACGCCTCCAGCGCCAGCGTCGCGCCGTTCTCGAAGCGGATGAACGCGGTGGCCAGATCCTCCACGTCGAAGGTCTTGCCCGCCTTGTCGGCCAGTTCGCGGGCGATGGGGTCGTAGGTCGCGCCCATCACCCAGGTCGGCTTCGGGTAGCCCATCAGCCACAGCGCCAGGTCGAGCCGGTGCACGCCCAGGTCGATCAGCGGCCCGCCGCCGGCCAGCGCCTTGGTGCCGAACCAGCCGCCAAAGCCCGGCATCCCCCGTCGGCGGTGCCAGACGCTGCGGCCGAAGTAGAACTCGCCGAACACGCCGCCATCGACCTGTGCCTTCAGGGCGCGCGACTGCGCCGAGAAGCGGTACGAGAAATTGATCATCAGCCGCCGCCCTGCCCGCTCGGCGGCGGCCAGCATCTCGCGGCCCTCGTCGGCGTTCATCGCCATCGGCTTCTCACACAGCACGTGACAACCCGCCGCCAGCGCCGCCAAGGTCAGCTCCTTGTGGAACTTGTTGGGCGTGCAGACGCTGACCACGTCCAGCGACTCGGCCGCTAGCATCGCCTCAGCGCTGGTGTGTCGCCCCGGGATGCCGAACTGCTCGCCCACCTCGGCCAGCCGCACGGGGTCGGCGTCGGCGATCGCGACGACTTCGACCTGCGGGTGCTGCCGCCAGCCCTCGATGTGCATGCGGCCGATGCCCAGGCCGATCACGCCGACACGCAAACGACGCCCGCTCATGCAATGTCTCCGCGGCTCTGCTGGATGCCGACCTTGCCGAAGTTCAGCGCCTTCGGGCTGAGCGTCTCCAGCGGCGGGCTCATCGGGCAGACGTCGACGATGTTGACGCGCGGCGCCGCCCATTGCACGGCGTTGGTCATCACGCGCTGCACGTTGGCGTCGTAATAGGTCGGATACGCCTCATGGCCCGGGCGGAAATAGAACACCCGCCCATGCCCACGCTCCCAGCAGCAGCCCGAGCGGAACACCTCGCCGCCCTCGAACCACGACAGGAAGACGAGGCTGTCCGGCTTAGGGATGTCGAAGCGTTCGCCGTACATCTCCTCATACGGCAGCTCGAAATACTCACCCAGTCCGGCTGCGATCGGGTGCGACGGCTCGACCACCCACAGCCGCTCCTTCTCGTCCGCCTCGCGCCACTTCAGCGAGCAGTTGGTGCCCATCAGGCGGCGGAAGATCTTCGAGAAATGCCCCGAGTGCAGCACGATCAGCCCCATGCCTTCGAGCACGCGGCGCTGCACGCGCTCGACGATGGCGTCATCCACCTGGTCGTGCGCCCGGTGGCCCCACCAGACCAGCACGTCGCAGCCGGCCAGGCGCTCTTCGCTCAGGCCGTGCTCGGGCTGGTCGAGGGTGGCGGTGGAGATGTCGAGTGGCAGCGCGCCGGGGTTGAGCGCCGGGGTGTCGCGCAGGCCTTGTGCGATGACAGCGTGCAGGCCGTCGGGGTAGATTGCCTGGACGGCGGGGTTTTGGCGTTCGTGCTGGAATTCGTTCCAGACAATGACAGAAATCTTGGTTTTCACGGGGGAGATCCGAAACAGGGTGGACGGGACGACAGGCCCACAGAATAGGGGTAGACACCGCCTCCCCCCAAGCGGCTCCGCTAGCAGAATTCCGACAATGATGCAAAAAATCCTGGACGCCTCCGGCCCCATCCGCTGCGCCGATGTCTTCGACTTTCCGCCGCGCATTCCAGGCGCCCCGCCGCCTGCCGAGATGCTCGACGGCCTGCGCACAGCCCTCGCCGCCGCCAACGCCGGCACGTTGGTGGTCCACCGCCCGCAACGCCTGAGCGAGCCGCTGCCGCGCGGCGAGGGGCACTTTCACCTCGCGCCCGAACTGTTCCTGCAGCTCTCCGGCTGGACCGATTTCCGCTTTCCGCAAGGACTCTGCCGCGTGACGCCGGGTCAGGCGCTGCTGGTGCCGCCGCAGTTGCGCCATGACGAGCGCGTCGGGCGCGGCGACCACGGCGAGCCGTTCCGCAACCTCGTGCTCTACGCGGAGGCGCCGACGCTGACCTGCCACCTGGCGCATGAACTCAGCCCCGGCCGCCCCGGCATCCACCACCTCGAAGCCTGCGAACACGCGCAGGTCGGGCGCATCCACGACTGGCTGTTCGACGCCAGCCGCAGCCCCGAAGCGTTGCCCGACGCTGCCACACCCGCTTGGGGCGAAGTGCAGGCACGCGCCCTGATCGCGGCGGCGCTGGCCGGCGTGCTGCACCTGCTGCAGACCGACAGCCAGCCCGGCCGCGAGCCCACGCTGGTCGCCCGCCTGCGTGTGCTGATCCAGAACCAGCTCGGCGACCACACGCTCAGCGTGCGCCGGCTCGCCGAACAATCGGGCTGCACGGCGGACTACCTCTCGCACCTGTTCCGCGAAGTCAGCGGCGAGACGCTGATCGGCTGCATCAACCGGCTGCGGATGGAACGCGCCGCGCGGCTGCTGCGCGAGACGACGCTGTCGGGCAAGGAGGTCGCGTGGGCCTGCGGTTTTGCGGCGCCGAGCTACTTCATCCGCACCTTCCGCACCCACCACGGCGTGACGCCAAAGGCCTGGAGAGAAGACGCCGTACCATCGGCGCCATGACCCCCCTGTCGGACGTCTCCTGGACCCACCTCGCGGTGGCACTCGGCATCGGGCTGTTGATCGGGCTGGAGCGCGAGCGCCGCAAGGGCACTGGCGCCAGCCGCAGCCCCGCCGGTATCCGTACCTACGCGCTGGTCTCGCTGCTGGGCGCGCTCGCGGCGGGGCTCGGGCCGTGGCTGCTGGCGGCGAGCGTGGTCGGCGTGTCGCTGCTGGCGGTGGTCAGCTACCTGCGCAACCGCTCGGACGATCCGGGGCTGACCAGCGAGATCGCGCTGCTGGTGACGCTGCTGCTCGGCGCGTGGGCGATGCAGGCGCCGGCGTGGGCGGCGGCGGTCGCGGCGGTCGTCGCCGTGCTGCTGGCCGCACGCGACCCGATCCACCGGTTCGTGCATGGCTGGCTGACCGAGCAGGAGCTGCACGACCTGCTGGTGCTGGCGGTCGCCACGCTGCTGGTGCTGCCGCTGATGCCGGACGAACCGATCGACCCCTGGGGCGCGCTGAAGCCGCGCGCGCTGTGGCTGGTGGTGATCCTGGTGATGTCGATTGCGGCGGCGGGCCATGTCGCGCTGCGTGTGCTGGGCAACCGCTGGGGGCTGCCGCTGACCGGGCTGTCGGGCGGCTTCGTCTCCAGCACCGCCACCATCGGCGCGATGGGCACCCGCGCGCGCAACAACCCGGCGCTGGCCCAGGCCGCCGTCGCGGGCGCGGTGCTGTCCACCGTCGGGACCATGGTGCAGATGGCGCTGCTGCTGGCGGTGACCAGCCTGCCCACGCTGCGCGCCATGGCGCTGCCGCTGCTGGGCGCGGGCGGCGTGGCGCTGGCCTTCGGCGGCGTGGCCACCTGGCGCTCGATGCGCAGCAGCGGCGAGGTCACGACCGACCTCGGCCAGGCCTTCAGCTTCAAGGCGGCGCTGGGGATGGCCGCCCTGCTCGCCACCGTCTCGCTGGCCTCGGCCGCGCTCAGCCGCGCGTATGGGCAGGCGGGGCTGGCGGTCGGTGCCGCGCTCGCAGGATTGGCCGACACCCACGCGCCGGCGGTGTCGGTGGCGGCGCTGGTGGCCTCGGGCGCGATCGGCGCAGGCGCGGCGCCGCTGCCCATCCTGCTGGCGCTGACGACCAACACACTGTCCAAGTGTGTGGCCGCCGTGTCGGCCGGGGGACGGCCGTTCGCGCAGCAGGTGGTCCCCGGTCTGCTGCTGATCCTCGCCGCGGCCTGGGGCGGGTGGTGGCTGAGTGCCGGCCCCTGACGTTCAACCGGTGAACAGCGCCTTGTGCGTGTCGCGCAGCAGGTTCTTCTGCACCTTGCCCATCGCGTTGCGCGGCAGGTCGGCGACGACGAAAGCGCGCTTGGGCACCTTGAAGTTGGCGATCTGCGACTTGAGCGCAGCCACCAGCGCCTCCGCGTCCAGCGCCGCCCCCGCCTTCGGCACGATCACCGCCACCACCGCCTCGCCAAAATCCGGGTGCGGCACGCCGATCACCGCCGACTCCGCCACGCCGGCCATGTCGTTCAGGTAGCCCTCGATCTCGGCCGGGTAGACGTTGTAGCCGCCGGTGATGATCAGGTCCTTGCTGCGGCCGACGATGGTCAGGTAGCCGTGGCCATCCGCGCCGAAACGCCCCACATCGCCGGTCTTGAACCACCCATCCGCGGTGAACTCCTCGGCCGTCTTCTCCGGCATGCGCCAGTAGCCGCCGAACACGTTCGGGCCGCGCACCTGCACGTTGCCGATCTCGCCCGCGGGCAGCGCCGCGCCCGCATCGTCCACCACGCGCACGCCGACACCCGGCAGCGCGGGGCCGACCGTCCCGCCGATCCGGTCGCCATCCTCGGCGCGGCAAGGGTTGGACGTGAGCATGATGGTCTCGCTCATGCCGTAGCGCTCCAGGATGGTGTGGCCGGTGCGGGTCTGCCAGTCGCGGAAGGTCTCGATCAGCAGCGGCGCGGAGCCGGAGATGAACAGCCGCATGTGGGCGCAGGCTTCGCGCGTGAGGCCGGCTTCCTGCAGCAGCCGCACGTACAGCGTCGGCACGCCCATGAAGACACTGGCCCGCGGCAGCCGCTCGACCACCGCCTTCGGGTCGAACTTCGACAGCCACAGCATCTTCGAGCCGTTGAGCAGCGCCCCGTGGCTGGCGACGAACAGGCCGTGGACGTGGAAGATCGGCAGCGCGTGGACCAGCACGTCGCCGGGCTGCCAGTCCCAGTGGGTCTTCAGCACCTGCGCGTTCGACAGCAGGTTGCCGTGGCTGAGCATCGCGCCCTTGCTGCGTCCGGTGGTGCCGCTGGTGTAGAGGATGGCGGCGAGGTCGTCGGCGGCTTTGACCGCGGGTTCGTGCTGGTCGCTGAAGTGCGAGGCGCGCTCCAGCAGCGAGCCGGTGCGGTCGTCGTCGAGCGTGAAGACGTGGGCCACCCCCTTCTGGAACGCCAGCTTGCTGATCCACGGGAAGTTCTTGCTCGCGCAGACGAACACGGCCGGCTCGGCGTTGCCGATGAAGTAGTCGAGTTCGGCTTCCTGGTAGGCGGTGTTCAGCGGCAGGTAGACGAAGCCGGCCCGCAGCGTAGCGAGGTAGAGCACCAGCGCCTCGACCGACTTCTCGGTGTGCGCGGCCACACGGCTGCCGGCGGGGATTTCCAGCGACTGCAGCAGGTTCGCCAGCATCGCGGTCGCGCGCTCCAGGTCGCGCCACGAGTAGACGAGGCCGCTGTCGGTCTCGATCGCCGCCGCGTCGAGGTCGGCCGGAAAGGCACCGCGCAGCGCGGCGAACAGGTTTTCGTTGGACATGGTCGTGCGGTGGGTGGGGTGATCGATCAGACGCCGGTGAAGTTCGGCTTGCGCTTCTCGATGAAGGCGGTGATGCCTTCACGGTGGTCGGGGCCGGTGGCGTAGGCGGCGAACTCGGCGCGCTGGGCTTCGGAGAAATGGAACTGGGGGGCGACGAGGCGCAGCGCCCGCTTGTTCAGGCGTGCTGCGCGGGGGGCGCCTGCCGCGATGCGCTGCGCGGTCGCTTCGGCTTCGGCGGCGACCTCGTCGTCATAGACCACGCGGTGGACCAGCCCGCGGCGCAGCGCGGTTTCCGCGTCCAGCAGCCGCGCTTCGAGCAGGATCTCGGCGGCCGTCGCCAGCCCGGCCACCCGCGCCACACCGGCCAGCTCGTCACACGCCATCGGAAACCCGAGCCGCGCGATCGGCGCGCCGAAGCGGCTCGACTGGCCCGCGATGCGCAGGTCGCACTGGCAGGCGATCTCCAGCCCGCCGCCGACACAGGCCCGCTCGATCTGCGCCACCAGCGGGATGTCGCAGCGGTACATCGCGTCCAGTGCCGGGGCGACGATCTCCTCGTGGAAGTGCCGCAGCCGCGCCTCGTCGAAGCGGAAGGCGGGGAACTCCTCGATGTCGCCGCCGGAGACGAAGGTGCCGCCCTCGCCGCGCACGACCACGCAGCGCAGCAGCGGCTCGCGCTCGGCCAGACCGTCGAAGATCTCGCGCAGCGCGCGCCACATGGCGACGTTGACGGCGTTGAGCTTGCCGGGGTTGGACAGGGTGACAACGGCCACGTCGGGCAAGGTCGCGTGGCGTTCGTAGCGGACTTCGGGCAGCAGTTCGGCACTCATGGGACGGCTTCTTCGGAATCGAAAGAAGCCATCTTAGGGACTTTGTGTCCCCGCAGGCAGCGGCCGCTCAGGGACCGGCGAAGGTCGCCGTCACGGACTTGGTCCCGTCGATGGCCAGCCGGCAGATCCCCGTGCCGGTGCAGGCTCCGCTCCAGCCGACAAAGCGCTGGCCACGCGACAGCAGCGGCCAGAGCTGCACCACGCTGCCCGCATCACGCGGGAAGCTGCACCCGCCCGGACAGGTCACCCCATACGGCAAGCCGCCGATGCGCCCGGCGCTGCCCGCCTGGCGCAGGTTCACCACGTATTGCTTCGGCGAAAACTCCGCCCGCACCATTCGGGCCGCGCTCATGGTGACGGTGCAGGTGGGTCCCGCGCCGCTGCAGTGGCCCGACCAGCCGGCAAAGTCCGACTGGGCCGAGGCGACGGCCGTCAGCGTCACCTGCGTGCCGACGCTGTAGCGCGCGCTGCAGGTCAGACCGCAGTCCAGTCCGGAGGGCCCCCGCACGGTGCCGCTGCCGCGGCCAAGGCGCGTCACTCCCACGGCGAAGGTCGGCAGCTCGAAGGTGGCGGTCACCGTCGCCGCCGCACTCGGGCTGAGGACACAGACCGTGCTGGTGCCGCTGCAGGCCCCGCTCCAGCCGGTGAAGACCGAGCCCGTGGCCGGTCTGGCGGTCAGCACCACCCGGCTGCCGCTGTCCACGCTGGCGGCGCAGACCGTGCCGCACTGGATCGCGGCAGACGTCCCGGTGACGGTGCCGGTGCCGCGGCCCTGGCGGCTCACCTGCACGGGGACCGGCAAGCTGACGTGGAAATAGGCGGCCATCGTCGTGCCGGCCACCCCGATGCCGTTCATTGACGCACCGGTGGCGCTGCCGTCGTAGCGGCTGGAGTTCGGCACCGTGCTCGGGCCAAAGAGCCGGGACGCGGTGTAGAGATCGCCCGGATCGGCCGTCTGCCCCTGCGCGATCTGGTTCAGACCGTCGGCCTCGACCAGCGACAGCAGCTTGTGCGCGGTGTAGGAGTTGTTGTAGAGATAGTCGTAGCCCGAGGCGTTCAGGCGGGCGTCGACGTGCCACAGCGACAGGCCGTCTGCGACGAATCCAGCGTCATTGCCCGCCGAGCGGCGCCGGTACTGGGCCAGGAAATACTCGGCGAAGGGGTTGGTGGCGGACGCACCCGGCATGAAGAGCACTGCATCCGGGCTGGTGCCCGACGGGCGCAGCGACATGGTGAGGCTGCCGCTGGCGACGATCCGGGGCGTCAGCCAGCCCAGCACGAACTTCGAGAACGCGTTGTGGTCCCCGAGGTTGCTGTGCATCATGTCGTAGCCCCCGGCGCCACCCTTGGGGCCGACGGTGCTGTCGTAGTCGTAGTAGTCGGGCAAGCCGAGCGCGTGGCCGGTCTCGTGGATGTCGACCTGCGGCTCGTAGAGCGGATCGGTGTTGTAGTGCCCACCCGCCCAGGACCAGACCACCTTGCGGATGCGCTTGCCGCCGTAGGTCTGCGTGCCACCATAGACCGTCTGCTTGGCCCACCAGAACGAGGCCCAGGCCCCGGCCGGGCCGGCCCACTTGACGAACAGGGTGTCGAAGCTGCCGTCCTTGTCGTTGTCGTACTGGGCCAGCGGGTGGCCGGTGGCCTGCAGGGCACCGAGCGCTTCGTCGATGACCGCCGCTGTGCCGGCACGCTCGCCCAGCCCCTCGTAGTAGGCACGGTTGTAGCGTGCCCGGTACCACGGCGCCACATGGCCATGCAGATCCAGCTGGCCATAGGACGAGCGCTGGTAGTAGGCGCGCAGGCTCTCGTAGGGATAGCCGAGCACCGTCGCCCCGCCGACGCCGAACATGCGCTCCTCGATCAGCGCGTCCGTGTTGGCTTCGACATGGGGCTGGTCGGGGAAATCGACCAGCAGCACGAGGATCTTCGGCGCCCCGGTCGCCGGCAGTCCGCCGCCCCAGGCCGGCGGCGGGGTGTCGATCGAGATGGTTCCGTTCGCGCGCCCGGTGCGGTAGGCCAGCGTCGCCACCGTGGCCGGGTCGAGCAGGTGGTTGCCGAGCTTGCGGGCCTGCGCGGCCTGGGTGGCGAGCTGGCCGCTGGCGCGCAGTTGCTCCAGTTCAGCGTCGCTCGGCGGCGCCAGTGCCCAGGCAGGCAGCGCCAGGGCGAAGAACAGGACGGTCAGAACAGGCGCGAGCGGGCGCATGAGGCGACGCAGCAGTGCGCGCACGGTACTTCGGTGGATCACGGTGGCTCCCTGGGTCCGGCAAGAGGCGGTCAGACCCTGAAAAGAGGCCTGTCCCCCGCCTGTTTCGGCACTCAAGTTCCGCGGCTTGACGCGGATATGCCAATCCCGGCGTTACCAGGAGAAAAAATTCTGCTGCGCGCACCAGTCCGGGTCAGGCAAGCGCATCCCACAGCAGCTTGCCCCCGGACAGCACCATCCCCGCCATCACCAGCCGGTAGAACAGCGTCGGCTTGACCCGCGTGGCCAGCCGCACCCCCGTCCAGACCCCGGCGAGCACCACCGGCCCCAGCGCCAGCGAGGTGCTGAGGTTGCGCAGGTCGATCAGGCCGAGCTGCCAGTAGGGAATCCACTTCGACAGGTTCACGATGGTGAAGAACACCGCCATCGTGCCGCTGAAGCGCAGCGGCTCCAGCTTGAGCGGCAGCATGTAGAAGCTGATCGGCGGCGCGCCCGCGTGCGCGATGAAGCTGGTGTAGCCCGACGCTGCCCCCAGCAGCCAGCCCAGGCCGCGGTGCGGTGCCGGCACATCGGCTTTCGGCGGGAAGAACAGCCGCAGCACGACGAAGAGCAGCGTCACCGCCCCCACGATGCCCGCCACCACCTTGACCGGCAGCAGCCCGAACGACACCCAGCCGATCAGGCTGCCCAGCAGCCCCGCCGGGATCAGGAAACGCAGCAACCGCCAGTCGGCGTGGCGCACCAGCGCGGCCAGCCCGGAAAAATCCGCCATGCACAACAGCGGCAGCATGATGGCCGCCGCCTGCGGCACGGGGATCGACAGCGCCATCAGCGGCACCGCCAGTGCGCCGAAGCCAGCACCGAAGCCGCTCTTGGACAGTCCCATCAGGAAGACCGCCGGCACGGCCGCGGCGTAGAACATCGGGTCAGTGATCACGGGACAGGCCTTGGGGCATCGCGGAACTCCGCGAACGGGCGACAATTGTGGAATGTTTGCACCCAGCCAGAACGACGTCCGGACCTTCTTTTGCGAGGCGTGGCGCAAGCACTGCGCCGCCGAGCCGCTGTCCGCGATGGACACGCTGGCCGCGCAGTGGATCGAGCGCCACCCCGAGTACCACGCCGACCTGTCCGACCTGGAGGCCGCGCTGGCCGCCGTCTACACGGTCGACGAGGGCCGCACCAACCCCTTCCTGCACCTGTCGATGCACCTGAGCATCAGCGAACAGGTCTCGATCGACCAGCCGCGCGGCATCCGGCAGGCGGTGGAGTTGCTGGCGGCCAAGCGCGGTGATCTGCACGCCGCGCAGCACGAGGTGATGGACTGCCTGGGCGAGATGCTCTGGGAGTCGCAGCGCAGCGGCCAGCCGCCCGACCCGCACGCCTACCTTGACCGCGTGCGCCGCCGCGCCACGGCATGACGGCCCCACCCCGGCGGCCCACCGCCCTCGTCGCCGCCGTCGCGCTGGCGCTGCTGCTCGGCCTGCAGCCCGTGACGACCGATCTCTACCTGCCCGCGCTGCCCGCGATCAAGACCGAGCTGCAGGCCTCGATGCACGCCACGCAGCTGACGATGGCCGCACTGCTGCTGGCCTTCGGATTCGGGCAGCTCGTGGCCGGGCCGGTGGCCGACCGCTTCGGACGCCGGCCGCTGCTGCTGTCCACGCTCGCCGTCTACCTGCTGGCCAGCCTGAGCGCGGTGCTGGCGCACAGCATCGAGGCGCTGGTGCTCGTGCGCGTCGTGCAGGGCGTGACGATGGCCGGCGTGGTCGTCGTCGCGCGGGCGATGGTGCGCGACCTGTACGCGCCGCACGAAGGGGCCCGCATCATGTCGCTCGGCCAGTCCGGGCTGGGCGTCATCGCCATCACCAGCCCGCTGCTGGGCGGCTGGCTCACCGGGCACCTGGGCTGGCGCACCAACTTCATCGCCGTGGCGCTGATCGCGCTGGCCACGCTGGTCTTCGTCGCCACCCGTCTGCCCGAAACCATCCGCCAGAAGAACCCGCGGGCGCTGCACCCCGGCCCGCTGCTGGCCGCCTGGCGCACGGTCCTCACCAACCCGACCTTCCACGCCTGGGCAGGGCTGTCGGCGGCGACCTACGGCGGGCTGTTCGTGTTCCTGGCGGGATCGTCCTTTGTCTACATGCAGGTGCTCGGTCTGGGCGCAGCACAGTACGGGCTGGCGCTGTGCAGCAGTTCGGTGTCCTACCTCGCCGGCACCTTCGTCTGCCGGCGCTGGCTGGTGCGGCACGGCATGGTCGGGGCGGTCCGGCGCGCGGCCGGCTTCACGCTGCTGGGCGGCCTGTCGATGGCGGCGCTGGCCGCGGCGGGTGTGCAGACGGTCTGGGCCATCCTCGTGCCACAACTGTTCTACGCTTTCGGACATGGCACGCACCAGGCCTGCGGACAGACCGGCGCGGTCGGTCCCTTCCCGCAACAGGCGGGCGTGGCCGCGGCACTGGCGGGTTTCCTGCTGGCTCTGGTGGCCTTCTTCATCGGACAGTGGCTGGGCCTGGCACTGGACGGCACGACCCGGCCGCTGGCCTACGGCGTCGCAGCCGGTTCGGTGGTCACGGCGCTGATCGCCTGGACCACGGTGCAGCGCCACGGAGGTGTGCATTGAGCGCCACCCCGACCACCTTCGCGCTGGCCGGCCCGACCGCCAGCGGCAAGACCGCCGCCGCGCTGGCCATCGCCCGCGCCTGCCGCGACCGCGGTCTGCCGCCGGTCGAGGTCATCAGCGTCGACTCGGCGCTGGTCTACCGCGGCATGGACATCGGCACCGCCAAGCCCTCGGCCGCAGAACTCGACGAGGTGCCGCACCACCTGGTCGACCTGATCGAGCCGACCGCCGCCTACTCCGCCGCCGAGTTCGTCACCGACACGCGCCGGCTGATCGGCGAGATCCACGCCCGCGGCGCCCGCGCGCTGCTGGTGGGCGGCACGATGCTGTATTTCAAGGCGCTGTTCGACGGCATCGACGCGCTGCCGGTGGCCGATCCCGCCGTGCGCGCCGCGCTGGACGAACGCGCCCGCGCCATCGGCTGGCCGGCGATGCACGCGCTGCTGGCAGCGGTCGACCCGGTCACCGCCGCGCGGCTCTCGCCCAACGACGCGCAGCGCATCCAGCGTGCGCTGGAGGTGTGGCAGGTCAGCGGCCAGCCGCTCTCCAGCTTCCACACCGGCCGCTTCGACCGCACCGCCGCCGCCGCTGCTGCCAAAGCCGCCGACACGCCCCCCGAATTCCCGCTGCTCTCGCTGGAGCCGACCGACCGCGCCTGGCTGCACGCCCGCGTCGCCCAGCGCTTCGAGGCGATGCTGGCCGGCGGTCTGATCGACGAGGTACAGCGGCTGCGTGCACGGGGGGATCTGCATCCCGAGCTGCCGTCGATGCGCTGCGTCGGCTACCGGCAGACCTGGGAAATGCTCGACGGCCTGTGGCCCGCGGCGCAACTGCCGGAGAAGGGCATCGCCGCCACGCGGCAGCTCGCCAAGCGCCAGATCACCTGGCTGCGTGGCATGGCGCGGCGCGAGGTGATCGCCTGCGACATGGGCGATCCGGTGGCTGAGGTGCTGGCCCGGGTGATGCCTGTGCTGGAACGGGAAGCGCCATGACCAGTCCCACCCCGCCCGACGCCCCGCTGCTGCGCATCACCGGCCTCGGCAAGCGCTACGGCGAGACCAGCGTCTTCCACAACGTGCAACTGGCGATGCAGCGCGGCGAGGTGGTCGCACTCGTGGGGGAATCCGGCGTCGGCAAGTCCACGCTGCTGAACTGCATCGCCGGGCTGGACCGGGCGGACACCGGCACCGTCGAGATCACCGGCCGCGATGTCGGCCAACTGGACGAGCGCGCGGCGGCGCTGCTGCGGCGGGCGTCGCTGGGCTTCGTGTTCCAGGCCTTCCACGTGCTGCCGCACCTGAGTGTCGCGGACAACGTCGGCCTGCCGCTGATGCTGCAGGGCTGGCGCGACCGGGGCGAGATCGCGGCCCGGGTGCAGGGCGTGCTGGAGGACGTCGGCCTGGGCGCGCTCGGTCAGCGTCGGCCACGCGAGCTGTCCGGCGGGCAGTTGCAGCGCGTGGCGATTGCGCGGGCGCTGGTGCACCGGCCGGCGCTGATCCTGGCCGACGAGCCGACCGGCAACCTTGACCCGACCACCGCGCAGCGGGTGCTGGACCTGCTGTGCGACCAGGCGCGGCGGCATGGCGCGGGCTGCCTGATCGTGACCCATTCCGAGGCGGCGGCAGCCCAGGCCGACCGCGCCCTGCGGCTGCGGGCGGACGGCGTCGAGCTGCGCGGATGAGGGCGCTCCCGCGCCGCCGCCACTCAGGCCTGGATGGGCGACGACCGGCTGTGGACGCGGTCGCGGCCAGCGTGCTTGGCGTCGAAGAGCGACTGGTCGGCGGCCTGGATCAGGATGTCCAGCGTCGGCGTGCTGCGGCTGAGCGCCACCGCACCGAGGCTGATCGTCACGGCTCCGGCCAGCGGATGGTCCGGCAGACGCAGATCCGTGAACACGGCCATGCGCATGCGCTCGGCCAGCCGCACGGCCTCGCGCTGGCCGGTCTCCGGCAGCAGGACGATGAACTCCTCGCCGCCAAAACGCGCCAGCAGGTCGGTCTTGCGCAGCGTGCGCTGGCAGGCCTGGGCGATGTCGATCAGCGCCTGGTCGCCACGCTGGTGGCCATGCAGGTCGTTGATGCGCTTGAAGTGGTCGACGTCGATCAGCACGACCGCCATCGGCCGCTGGTGCCGCGTCGCCCGCTCGAACTCCAGCGCCGCGACCTGCATGAAGCAGCGCCGGTTGCGCACCCCCGTGAGCGAATCCGTCATCGCCAGCTCTTCCAGGCGCCGCATCGCCTGCTCCAGCGCCACGATCAGCTTGAGCGTGTAGCCCGCGCCCAGCGAGGCGATCGGGACCGGCACCAGCGCGGCGACGATGAGGGAGTGCGGGGAGAGCGGCCAACCGGAGACCAGATACCACAGCAGCGTCAGCAACACCGACGCCACCACGCTCAAGCCCACCACCAGCACCGTCGCCCGCTGCACCCCGATGCGCTGCACCGCACGCGCCACCGACTGCAAGAGCGGGCCGATGTCAGGTTGGGCGGTGATGTGGTCGGGAAGTGGTTCCATGAAGAACCGAATTGTGCCGCGCGTCGTTGTTGCCCTGCGGAGACTGACCGGTACCGGCTCGGCCAAGAATGCCGAAATCCTCCACAGATCCACCAGGGTCCCGCCCCATGCACCCGCGCGACACGCTCCATCTGATCGCCCGCGAGGCGCGCCACCATCCCGGCCGCACCGCGGTGGCGCTGCTGGCGATCGCCCTCGGCGTGGCGCTGGCCTTCGCGGTGCACCTGATCAACGCGTCGGCGCTGGCCGAGTTCGGGCAGGCGGTGCGCTCGGTCAACGGCCAGCCGGATGTGGAGCTGCGCCCCGTCGGCCGCAGCGGGCTGGACGAGGCGCTCTACGCCCGCGTCGCCGCGCAGGCCGGGGTCGCGCTGGCCAGCCCGGTGATCGAGCTGGACACCTACGCGCTCGACACCCAGGGCCGCAAGCGCGGGCTGAAGCTGATCGGTCAGGACGCGCTGGTGGCCGCCGCGCTGGCCCCGGCCCTGCTGCCGCGGCCGGATCCTGCGCTGCGGGACGCCCCCCGGCTGGCCCTGCTCGACCCGGACCGGGTGTTCCTCAACCCGGCGGCGCAGCGGCTGTTCGGTGTGAACGCCGGTGAGTCCCTGCGGGTGCAGTCCGGCAACCGGCTGGTGGCGCTGACGGTGGGCGGCAGCGTCGGCGCCGACACCGGGCCGCTGGCGGTGATCGACCTGGCTGGGGCGCAGGCGCACTTCGACCGGCTTGGGCAACTCAGCCGGATCGACCTGCGCCTGCAACCGGGCGCCGACCGCGATGCGGTGCTGCGCGCGCTGGCATTGCCGGACACCGTGCGCGCCGCGGCGTCGGACGAAGCGGCGCAGCGCGTGTCCAACCTCTCGCGTGCCTATCGCGTCAATCTCACCGTGCTGGCACTGGTGGCGCTGTTCACGGGGGCGTTTCTGGTGTTTTCGGTGCAGTCGCTGGCGGTGGCCAAGCGAGTGCCGCAACTGGCGCTGCTCGGGGTACTGGGGATGCACGCCCGCGAGCGGCTGGTGCTGGTGCTGACCGAGTCGGCGCTGCTGGGCGTCGTCGGCGCAGCACTGGGGCTGGCGTTGGGCACAGGGTTGGCAGTGCTGGCCTTGCGAGTGCTTGGCGGCGATCTGGGCAGCGGAATGTTGGGTGGCGCGGCGCCCGCGCTGCAGTGGTCGGGTGGCGCGGCGCTGGTCTACGGCGGACTCGGGCTGGTCGCCGCGCTGGCTGGCGGCTGGCAACCGGCGCGCATGGCGGCCGAGCTGTCGCCCGCGCAGAGCCTCAAGGGCCTCGGTGGCCACGACCAGGCCTTGCAGCGCCCGTGGCTCGGGCCGGCGCTGATGGTGGCCGGGGTCGCGCTGGCCTTCGTGCCGCCGCTGGGCGAGCTGCCGCTGGCCGCCTACGGCGCGGTGGCACTGCTGCTGCTGGGCGGAATCATGGCGGTGCCGCTGCTGGTCGGCGCGCTGATGGGCCGGATCACGCCGCCGCGGCACCCGATCGCGCTGCTCGCCATCGAGCGCGCCCGCGACCAGCGCGCCAGTGCCACGATCACCGTCGCGGGCGTCGTCGCCAGCCTGGCGCTGTCGGTGGCGCTGACCGTGATGGTGGCGAGCTTCCGCGATTCGGTGACGCACTGGCTGGACGAGGTGCTGCCCGCCGATCTCTACGCCCGCACGGCCACCACCACCGCGCAGGCCGACAGCGCCTACCTCGATCCCACGTTCGTACAGGCCGCCGCAGCGCTGCCCGGTGTCGCGCGGGTGCAGGCACAGCGGGTCGTGGCCGTCTCGCTCGACCCGGCGCGCGCCGCGGTGGCGCTGATCGCCCGCGAGGTCGGCGATGCGGCGCGGACGCTGCCGCTGGTCGGATCGCTGCAGCCGCCTTCACCCGGTGGACTGGCTGGGTTGCCCGATGTCTATGCCAGCGAAGCGGTGCTCGCGCTCTACGGCGTGCAGGCCGGGCAGACCCTGCGCCTGCCGCTGCCGGACGGGCGCACGGCCGAGGTGCGCATCCGCGGCGTCTGGCGCGACTACGCCCGCCAGCAAGGCTCGCTGGTCATCGACCGCAGCGACTGGCAGCGGCTGACTGGCGACGACAAGGTCAACGACCTCGCGCTGTGGCTCGCGCCCGGTGCGGCGGTGGCACCGGTGCAGGCGGGCCTGCGGGCGCTCGCCGCCGATCCTGCCTTGCTGGAAATCGCCACGCCGGCCGAGATCCGCGCCGTCTCGCTGGCCATCTTCGACCGCAGCTTCGCGGTGACCGTGTGGCTGCAGGCGGTGGCGATCGTGATCGGGCTGTTCGGCATCGCGGCGAGCTTCTCGTCGCAGGTGCTGGCGCGGCGGCGCGAGTTCGGCGCGCTGCAGCACCTCGGCACCACGCGGGCGCAGGTGCTGACGCTGGTCTGTGCGGAGGGCGCGCTGTGGACGGCGGTCGGCGCGCTGCTCGGGCTGGCGCTCGGGCTGGCGGTGAGCGTGGTGCTGGTCAAGGTGGTGAATCCGCAGAGCTTCCACTGGACGATGGAGCTGGCGCTGCCGTGGTGGCGGCTGGGGGCGCTGGTGCTGGCGGTGCTGGTGGCGGGTGCGGTGACGGCGTGGTTCTCCGGCCGGGCGGCAGCGTCGCACGACATGGCGCTGGCCGTGAAGGAGGACTGGTGATGCGCCGACGGCAACTCATGCACTGGATGGCGCTGTCCGCGCTGCCAATAGCGGCCGGCGCGCAGGGCGTGCGCCGCCGCCCGCTGGTCTTCCCCGCCGACTTCGGCAGCCACCCCGACACGCAGACCGAGTGGTGGTACGCCACCGGCTGGCTGGCCCCGGCCACGGCGACCGCACGCCTCGCCGAGCCGAGCCACGGCTTCCAGCTCACTTTCTTCCGCTCGCGCACCGAGGTCGCCGCCGACCACCCGAGCGCGTTTGCCGCGAAACAACTGGTCTTCGCGCACGTCGCGCTGACCGACCTGGCCGAGCGCCACCAGCGGCACGACCAGCGCATCGCCCGCACCGGCTTCGGGCGGGCGGACAGCGCTGTCGGCGACACGCGGGTCCACCTGGGCGACTGGCACCTGCTGCGCACCTCCACCCGTCATCCCCGCGCAGGCGGGGACCCACGCACGGCACCAGCGTCACCTCCTGGGGTGGGTC